>JADGON010000233.1 GCA_017882945.1 Acidimicrobiia bacterium
CTCCGCGTCACCGACCTCTTCGTGGCAGATGTTGGCGACCAGCGTTCCGAGGCAGTCGAGCAGGAGTACCGCGCCGTCGGGCACGGCGTCGAGCCAACCTGTACCGGAGCTGGCGTCGACGGTCGTCCAGTCGGCGGGCCGGCTGGACCGGTGCGCCTCGATCCGACGTTCCATCTCCCCGTCGCCTCCCCATCCGGCGACGGCCACCACGACGGGGCCGCCGCGCCGCGCGGCCAGCACCTCTGCAGCCGCGGACTTGCCGCTCCGGACAGGACCGGTCAGGAGGACAATGCTCATGTCCCCACCACCTCACCGATCGCGCGCAACGCTTCACGTGGCGCATCACACGCGCGCGCGGCCGTACGCGCCAGCTCGTCCCACGTCGCGGTGGCCTCGCCGTGAGAGAAGTCCAGATCTCCCGTCAAGGCCCCGACTAGCACCGTCTTGCGCGAAACGCCCGCGTCCAGCACCGCACGCAGGTTGTCCAGGTTGTGCGGCCCGAACGGGGAGGCCACGATGACCACGGCGTCCGCGTCCCGCGCGGATCGCTCCACCGCCGCGCTATCGGAGGCGGTCAGCTCTCCGAACGGGCGAATCTCCGGGAACGACGCTCCGAGGGTACGCGCCACGGCGCCGTCAGTGTCCTCGAGCGAGAGCGCTCCCGCCAAGAGGCGGTAGCCGTCGAGTGCCAGTAGCCTCATAAGGGCGGCACCGGTGCCTGATCCCGAGATCACGAGCACGCGCGGCCCGGTCGCCTCGAACGCGCCCTCGCCAGCTCGGACCACCGGCAGCACCTGGACCGATCCGGTCACCGGGTCGGTGCCGATCACCGCCGCCACGCCGAAGATCCGGCGCAGCGTCTCCTGCGTCAGCACGTCGCGAGGGGCACCTGATTCCTGCAGCCCACCGGCAGCGACCACCGCCAATCGATCCGAGTACCGCGCGGCGATGTCCAGGTCGTGGAAGACGCCCAGCACTGCCAGGCCCTGGTCGGCCAGCGAGCGCACCACGTCGAGTACCTGAAGCCTGTGGTTGAGGTCGAGGTGACTGGTCGGCTCGTCCAGCAGGAGCAGGCTGGGCTCCTGCGCGAGCGCCTGCGCCAGGGTCAGGCGCTGCAGGTCCCCGCCGGACAGCTCGTCCACCCGCTGTGCAGCCAGCGACCCGGTGTCGGTGAGAGCCATCGCCCGCTGCACGGCGGCGTGGTCGGCCGCGGTCAGGTCTCCGAACCGCGAGACGTGGGCGTGGCGCCCCATCTCCACGAACTGACGGGCGGAGAACGCGAACGTGGAAGGCGTCGCTTGCGGGAGCACGGCGACGAGACGCGCCATGTCGCGGCGCGAGTAGGAGCCGACCGGCCGCCCCGCGACGGTCACGGCGCCGGACAGCAGCTTCGCTCCCCCGCCGACGGCCCGCAGCATCGTGGTCTTGCCCGCGCCGTTGGGACCGATGAGGCCGACGATCTCGCCCGGCTCGATCGCCAGCGTCGCGTTCGAGACGACCGGCGTGTCATAGCCGACCGTTGCATGTTCGTATCGCAGGGTCGCTTTCACAGCGCCGCTCCCCGGCGCGAGCGCACGAGCAGCCACACGAACACCGGCCCGCCCGCGAGCGCCGTCACGATGCCGACCGGCAGCTCCACGGGAGCGAGCACCACGCGCGCGATCAAGTCGGCGAGTACCATCACGATCGCGCCGGACAGCACCGACGCCGGGAGCAGCAGCCGGTGGTCCGGACCGAGCACGAGCCGCGCCGCGTGCGGGGTCATGAGCCCGACGAAGCCGATCAGCCCGCTGACGGAGACGGCGGCACTGACAACGAGCGACGCGGCGCCAAGGATGATGCGCTTCACGCGTTCGACTTCCACCCCGAGCTCGCCGGCGCGCTCGTCGCCGAGAAGCATGATGTTCAGCTCCCGCGCGAACACCAGCGGCACAGCCAGCCCCGCCGCCAGCATCACCGCCACGATGCCGACCTGGGCCCACGTCGCGCCCTGCAACCCGCCCATCATCCAGAAGACGATGCGCGACATCTGTTCGCGGCGAACCACGAGGACGAACGATGTGAGCGCCGCGAGCGTGTAGGAGACCGCGACGCCCGCGAGCAGCAACGACAGCGTGTCCATGACGCCTCGCCGTGTGGCGAGCGAGGCCACCAGCAGGATCGTGAGCAGCGCTCCGACGAACGCTGCCAGCGGCGGCGCGATCAGCGCGAGCGTGCCGGTACCGGTGATCGCGAACGCCAGCGCGGCGCCGAGACCGGCGCCCGACGACACCCCGAGGATGTAGGGGTCCGCCAACGCGTTGCGGAACAGCGCCTGGTACAGCGTCCCGGCGGCGGCAAGGCACGCGCCCACCAGCGCGGCCAGGACGACTCGCGGGAGCCGCAGGTCGACGACCAGGCTCTGCATCGGCGTCAGCGGCGCGCCGCGCAACACGGCCGCGACCGCGTCCACGACGTCACGAGCAGCGACCGGGACAGCACCGAACGCTGCACCCGCGACGCACGCGAGCACGAGCACGCCCGCGAGCGCGAGCAGGACGACGACCGCGCGCCTGATGCCTGTTCGATCCACGTCGCTTCCTCCCCTAGGGGAAGACGTCGGGATGCAAGATCTTCGCCACCTCGCGCACGCCTTCGACGATGCGCGGGCCCGGCCTCGAAACGAGGTCGTCGTCGAGCGAGAAGACATCGTCGTTCGCGACGGCCGCGAGCGCCGAGTAGCCGGGACGGGTCTCAACGGTGGCTGTGTCCCCGATCGAGCTCCGCGTACCGAGGTAGAAGGACGGCTGGTCCTTCACCAGCTGCTCCACCGAGTAGCCGACGTAGCCCTTCTGGGTGACGACGTTGGCCCCGCCGGCCTGGCGCAACACGTCGTCGAGCAGCGTTCCCGGACCGGCGGTGTACAGCGGATTCCAACCGATCTCGATGAACGCGCTCACGGTCGGCTCCGCGGACACGGCCGCGCGGATGTAGGCCAGGTCGGAGCGCATCTTCGCGGTCACTTCCGCACCCTTGGCCGGGACGCCGAGCGCCCTCGAGACGACGTCGATGCCGTTGAACACCCCGTCGATGTCCTTCGGGTCGATCACCAGCACCTTGGCCCCAAGCCCCTGAAGCTTGCCGAGGACGTCGGCCTGGACACCCCCGGTCACGAGGATGAGGTCCGGCCGGGCAGCCGCGATCGCCTCGAGGTTCGGCGTGGTGAAGTCGCCGACCTTCGCGACGTTCGCGACCTCAGCAGGGTAGTCGTCGAACGTGGTCACGCCCAC
>JADGON010000234.1 GCA_017882945.1 Acidimicrobiia bacterium
AACTTCGCCCGCGAGCAAGGCCTGCCGGTTGCAGTGCGCGGTGGTGCGCACAGCGCGGCGGGGAAGGGGACGTGTGACGACGGCATCGTCATCGACCTCTCCCTCATGAAGGGGATTCGCGTCGACCCCGCGTCGCAGACCGTCCGCGCCCAGGGTGGAGTCAAGTGGGGGGACTTCGACCACGACACGCAGGCGGTGGGACTGGCGACGCCCGGTGGCGTGATCTCGACGACCGGCATCTCCGGTCTGACGCTCGGCGGCGGGTTCGGCTGGCTCACGCGCCGCTTCGGCTTGTCGTGCGACAACTTGCGCTCGGTCGATCTGGTGACCGCGGCGGGGGAGCAGCTCGTGTGCAGCGAGGAGGAGAACGCGGATCTCTTCTGGGCGCTGCGCGGCGGAGGTGGCAACTTCGGGGTGGCGACGAGCCTCGAATACCAGGCGCACCCGGTCGGCCCGCTGGTGCTGGGCGGGCTGATCGGCTGGCCGCTCGCGCAGGCGTCCGAGATCCTCGCGTTCCACCGGGAGCAGACTCGGGGCGCGCCCGACGAGCTCGGGATCTCGGCGGCCTTCGTCACCGCACCACCCCTGCCGTTCGTGCCCGAGGCGCTGCAGTTCCAGCCCGCGGTCGCGGTCATCCTGTGCTGGTCGGGCGACATCGACGAGGGTCGAGCGGTCATCCAGCCCTGGCTCGACCTCGCGCCGCCGATCCAGATGGTCGACGCGATGCCGTACACGATCATGCAGTCGATCCAGGACGACCTCGCGCCGCCGGGACGGCAGAGCTATTGGAAGTCCGGGTATCTCGCAGAGCTGACCGACGACGCGATCACGGCTGTCGCGGGAGTGGCAGCCGACGTGCCGTCACCGTTCAGCCTGGCCGAGATCGTGCTCTGGGGCGGAGCAGTCGCGCGCGTCGGTGCGGAGGACACCGCGTTCGGACAGCGTGACGGCCGGTTCCTCTTCAACGCGATCTCGATGTGGGAGGACCCGTCCGCGTCGGAGGCCAACGTCGCGTGGGCGCGGAAGTTCTACGACGTCCTCCAGCCGTTCGCGACCGAGGGTGTCTATGTGAACTTCCTCTCCGAGGAGGGGGACGAACGCGTCGTGGAGGCGTACGGACCCGAGAAGTACGCACGCCTCGCGCGGATCAAGGCCGAGTACGACCCCGACAACCTCTTCCGGCTGAACCAGAACATCCTGCCCGCCACCTGACCGGGCCCCTCATCGACGATCGGCCATCACCGCGGCGAACTGCTCCCACGAAAGCTTGGCGGGGATCTGCGCGCCGCGCGGATACCAGTCGACGCCGCCCTGGCTCACCCGCAGCTCACCGAGCTTGCCGTCGTCGTCGGAGATCTCGAACACCACGTCGGCGTGCTGTACGACCTTCGTCGTCGGGATCTTCATCTCGACCCAGTGCGCCGGCATCTGCGGCCTCCTCGTCCGGTGTCACGGTGAGCTGGTGGCGGTCGACCGGGAACCCAGCTTCGGAGCGGTTTCGACCATGCCGCGCAGTATTTCACCCGTCGACGTGGTGGACTGCCCCCAAGCGTTCGATGCACGAAGGGGAGTGGAGTGATGAGCGAAGACGCGCCGCTGGAGCCGGTCGCGCCAGAGCCGGTGACCATGCCCACCGAGCCGGTGGCCACTGAATCCGTACCGACCGAGCCCGTGGCGACTACGACGCCGCCCCCGCCGGGGCCACCGCCGTGGTCGAGCCCGGCGGCCGCGTCAGATGGTCGGCCGCCGCGCGGCTCGAGCGTCGCAGTCCCGAAGTGGCTCCTGCTCGTCGTCGGCGCGCTCGTGATCGCGGGCCTCGGCTTCGTCGTGGGATGGGTCGCCGCGCCCGGCGGCGGCCACGACGAGCGCCGCGCCGCGGGCCCGAACAGCGGGTTCCTCCCCAGTCCCTTCGCCAACGGTGGAAACGGCCCCAACGGTGGCGGTTCCGGAAACCGGCAGACGAACCCGGCGCCGGCACCGCGCCGGAGCGGCGCGTTCCTCGGTGTGGCGACGACCCGCTCGGCAAACCCGGCGGGAGTGCGCGTCGCGCGAGTCGTCCCGGGTGCGCCGGCGGCGGCCGCGGGACTGAAGGTCGACGATGTGATCACCAAGGTCGACGGGGACTCGGTGACGAGGCCGGAACAGCTCGCGGCGAGCATTGGTGCCCACCAGAGCGGCGACCGGGTCACGATCACCTACGTGCGCGGCGGGACGACCGACACGGCGCAGGTCACGCTCGCCCGCCGTTCGTCGATCCAGATCCCGACGCCGACCACGGTGCCGCCCCGCCTCTGAGGTCGGCCGAGCGGTCGGCGCTCACGCCGATCACGCCTCGCCGATGAGCTCCACGGTCGAGGAACGAGCGCGGCGCGTCTCAGACCGCGGACCTCGACATGGCGCCCGCCTCGCGCGGCGAGCGACGCGTAGCATCGGAGCATGGTTACGACGCTCACGATCGAGCCGCTCACCGCGACGATCGGCGCGGAGATCGCCGGTGTCGACCTGGCCGACGAGCTGAGCGACGAAACGATCGCGGCGATCCGTCAGGCGCTCCTCGATTGGAAGGTCATCTTCTTTCGCGATCAGCACCGGCTCGGACGGGATGAGCACGTGGCGTTCGGGCGCCGGTTCGGTCAGCTCGAGGTGCATCCGCTCACGCCCGAGGGCCAGGATCACCCCGAGGTGTTCGTGCTGCCGTCCGGCGGCGAGCGCCGGGCCCCCGGTCTCTGGCACAGCGATGTCACCTGGCGTCCCGAACCTTCGATGGGATCGATCCTTCGGAGCGTCAAGCTGCCGCCCGTCGGCGGCGACACGCTCTGGGCCGACATGCACGCGGCCTACGACCTGCTCGACGACCGCGTGAAGACCGACATCGACGGGCTCATCGGTCTTCACGACTACACCCGCGTGTTCGGCGCGCTCCAGCCGCCCGTCGTGCAGGAGAAGATGCGCACCGAGCACCCCACAGTCGAGCACCCGATCGTGCGGACGCATCCCGAGACAAGACGCAAGGCGATCTACGTCAACGCCGCGTTCACGTGCGGCATCAAGGGCATGGACGAGTCCGAAGCGCGCCCACTGCTTCGTCGCCTCGAGCGCCAGGCATGGCTTCCTGACGTCCAGTGCCGGTTCCGCTGGCAACCAGGCAGCGTCGCGTTCTGGGACAACCGCGCGACGCAGCACTGCGTGAGCAACGACTTCCTCCCGAGCCCGCGCGTGATGGAGCGAGTCACCGTGGTGGGCGACCGACCGTTCTGAAGCTCGTTCGTCAGCCTCGCCCGACCGCCCGTGCGAGCTGCGCCTTGGACATCTTGGAGCGACCCTTGATGCCCTGGTGCTTGGCCTCCTCGTAGAGCTGATCGCGCGTCCGGCCGCCGGGTCCCGTGTGCGAGCGGAGGCCCCCGCGCCGACCGGATGAGATGTCGTCGGTCGAGGCCCGTGATGCTTCCTTGGCCTCGCCGGCGCGGGCGCGCTCCTTGTTCACGGTGCGCGCCGCGATCTCCGCGGCGACGTCCTCGGATCGGCCGTGCTCCTTCAGGCCACCCTTGATGTGCTGGTACTGCCGTTCACGCTTCTTGCTCCACGCTTGCTGCGGCATGAGCCCTCCCCGCTTCCGAGCGACACTGCGCCGGCGAACTGTTCCCCCTGCCGATCGGGATCGAAACCTGCCGGGGCGAGCGTGCGCACGCCAAGGGGTTGACGCGGTCACTCCCGGGGTAGATCTCTCGCGGAGGTCGGCGCTCAGCGCTCGGCGGGAAGGAGTCCAATGTCCGTGACGGTCGGGATCTTGTCCGCGTTGGGTGCATGGCTCGTGATCACAGGAACGCTGCTCGTGTGCGCGGACGCGATCAAGCACGCCGACCGGTCGCAGGCCGCGTTCTTCGATGCGCCGCCGGAGCCGGCCCGCCACCTGCACTCGGTCGGAGAGCTCCCGCGCGGGCCCTACCCCGCGGGGTACGCGTGGCCGGCAAGGAGGCGCGCGAGGTGAGCGCCCTGCGCCGCGGCCAGCTTGGTGGCGGCGTGGGTCTTCTCGCTTCCCGCCGGAAGGTCGCGGTAGTCGGTCGAGTGCATCGCCTCACCGACCCAGTAGGTCATCCCGTTCGCGGGGATCGTGAAGCCGACGTCGTTCAGGCCCTGGAACAGCTCGGCGGCAACGTGGTGCGCGCCGTCTTCGTTCCCGACCACCGCGACCAGCGCGACCCGGTCGAGCGAGACCATGCGACCCTGGTCATCCTGCTCTCCGTGGAACGCGTCCAGCCGCTCGAGCACCCGTTGCGCATGACTCGAGGGGTGGCCGAGCCAGATCGGAGTGCCGAGCACGAAGATGTCGGCCGCGAGGATCTGCCGTCGGATCGCGGGCCAATCGTCTCCGGAGCCCTCGTCGGAGGTGACGCCCGCACGCACATCGCAATCCGCGATGCGTACGGTGCCGTGCCCGGAGACGCCGTGCTCCTCGAGCGCGAAGAGCAGCTCGTCGAGGAGCTTCTCCGTGCTCGATGACTCCGCAGACGACTTCAGCGAGCAGTTGAGTGCGAAGGCCGACAGCCCCACCTACCGCTCCTTCGCCGTCTCGAAGTCACGGCCGAGCGCTTCGAGGTGCTCCGGTTCGAGGACGGCGCGCGCCTGGGGCAGCACCTCGGTCTCTTCGGAGTCCACGTGCTGTGCGACCGCTTCTTCGAGCGCCCGCATGAGTTCGTTCAGATCGTCAGCGCCCGAGCTCTCGCGCACGAGCCCGATGAGCTGACGTGCCTCGGTGTGCTCGTCCTCGCCCTCGCCGGCCATCTGCTTGCCGTTCGGAACCTCCGCCGCGATCACCGGGGAGAGGGTTCGCGCTTCCGCCGCGGTGTGCCGGTCGAGCCGATCGCAGATCTCCAGCGCGATGGAGGGCTCATCCGTGCTTGCGAACTTCGTGAAGAGATCCTCGATGTCGCGATGGTCGGCCTCGATCAGATCGATCACGTCAGTCATCCCGTGCCTCCTTGCAAGGACCGCGTAGGAACTTCCCGCCGGCCCGGCGAGCCTTCCCACCGGGCCGGCGGGCCAACCCTGGGTCAGTACCAGCGCCGGCCCCAGGTCGCGCCCGCACCGTCGGCGACCCAGAGGACGGCACCGACGAACGCCAGCACGATCCCGACGGTCCACAGCACCGGGATGGCGAGCACGAACCCGATCAACATCAACACGATTCCGAGCACGAGCATGGTGACCTCCTTGGCGTCCGGCCGGACGCGTCGCCGCCGCTTCTACCCAACGGCCGCGCCGGTTGAACCAACTTGTCGCGAAGTCCATCGCGGAGCTGTCGCGTCACGCGTCCTTCGAGGTGCAGATCCTCGCCTCGGGAGTCGGCCGCGATGTCGTCGAGCGCGTGCGGTCAACCTGACTCAGCCGGTGGCGGGATCGAGCGAGCTCGGTGAGCAGTCGCGCAGGTCGATGATCCTCACCGGCGCGCTGCCGGTCGCCGCGGCGGCTCCTCGCCGGGAGTTCCAGAGACCCCGAGCCCGATCCAGAGCCTCCTGGTTCCGGGGGCCGAAGCGAGTTGATCAGGCGCATCCCGCCTGATCACTCCGACGCCGCCCGGTTCCGACTGCCCCATGTGGTCTGGACGCTACCGGCCCCCTTCCTTGGGGACCGGCTCTGACTCAGCCGGTGAGCAGGCTCTTGAAGGTCTGGTAGGCCGGCTTCTCGCTGAAGTCCCGGCGCAGCAGGCCGAAGTGGTCGTCGTAGTAGCCGGGGTCGGTGCCGTTGTCACGGATCTGGAACC
>JADGON010000235.1 GCA_017882945.1 Acidimicrobiia bacterium
GACGGGGTCGGCACGCATCGAGGTCGATCTGATCGAGCTGGTGCCGTTCTCCAGCGTGACCAAAGCGGACGTCCGGCACTCGGGCGAGAAGGATCTGGAGGCGCTCCGCCGGCGCGCCGCCCATGCGGGCCCGATCAGCGACGACACGCTCGTGTACCGGGTCGAGTTCCACGTGCTGCCGTAGCCGACTGTCGGCGGGAGGAGCTACCTGCCGGCCATGAGGAGGTCGGCAAGGCGGTCGTGGTGCCAGCCGGTCGTGCCGAGCAGGGCCTCGGAGCCGAACGCGCGGCGCATGAAGAGGTGGAGGTCGTGCTCCCACGTGTAGCCGATCCCGCCGTGGATCTGGATGCCGTCCTTGGCCGCGCGCTTGGCGGCCTCGCCCGCGGCCGCCTTCGCCGCGTGCACCGCCCGCCGGCGTTCGGGATCATCGGCGTCGACCGTCATCGCCGCGTAGTAGACCGCGCTCCACGCGCGCTCGACGTCGAGGCTCATGTCGGCGAGCTTGTGCTGGATGGCCTGGAACGAGCCGATTGGCACGCCGAACTGCACCCGGTCCTTGGCGTAGGCGAGCGCCATCGTGAAGAGCCGCCGCGCGGTGCCGACCATCTCGGCCGCGAGCGCGACGGTCGCCCGCAGCAGCACCCGGTCGAGCGCGTCCGGCGAGACAACACCGACGACCGACGAGGCGCCGTCCGTGTGCACGTCGTACACGGGGCGGCTCGGGTCGATGGTCTCGAGCCGCCGCATCTCAGGCCGGTCCAGCCGAACCACCGAGCCGGCCGCATCGACCGCGAGCACGACGTCCACGGTCGCGGCGGAGAGGACGAACGTCTTGCGCGGGTCGGCGTTCAGCCGCCAGACCCCGTCATCACCCGCGACCGCGAGGGTCGCGGTCTCGGACCCGTGCAGGACGGACGGGAGCAGCTCCGATCCGACCGCCTCCAGGACGGGTGCGGCGAGGACGGCGGAGGCGAGGAACGGGATCGGGGCACACACGAACCCGAGCTCCTCCATGAACAGGCAGAGGTCGACCATCGATCCCGTACCCAGCTCGCTGAACGAGCGCAGGTGCGCCCAGAGGGGGGCAGCGGCTTCGAGGTCGTCCATGTGCGCGCGCACGAGCGGCGGCGGGCACTCGCGCTCGAGCAGCGCGCGGGTCGACTCGCGCAGCAGCTCCTGCTCGTCGGTCAGCGCGAAGTCCACGGCATGCCCTTCATGCGCGGGGCAGTCCGAGGACCCGCTGGGCGATGATGTTGCGCTGGATCTCGCTCGAGCCGCCCGCGATCGTGTTGGCGAAGCTCACGAAGAGGCCGAGCACCCAACGACCGGCGTCGGGGGAACGCTCCTCGTCGGTGACCGTCCCGTAGGGGCCCTGGATCTCCATGCCGAGCTCGAAGAGGGCCTTGCCCAGCTCCGAGCTGGCGAGCTTCAGGTACGAGTGCTCCGGCGCGGACGATCCCTGGGCGAAGGAGGTGAAACCCTTGTAGCCCAGCGCGCGCAAGCTCGTCGCGCGCTGGGACGCTTCACCGATGCGCCGGCGCACGACCGGGTCGTCGGCGACCCCCATGCGGGACGCGAGCTCGATCAGCCCGTTGATGCTCTGCTCGAGCCGGGCCACGCTCTCCACCCAGAGGCCGGCCCGCTCGTGCGCCAGCGAGCCCTGCGTGAGGCGCCACCCGTCGTGCAGGTTGCCGACCAGGTTCTCGCGTGGCACGACCACGTCGGTGAAGAACACCTCGGCGAAGTCGGCCGCGCCCGTGAGGTGGCGCAGCGGTCGGATCTCGATGCCGGGCGTCTTCATGTCGACGATGAGCATCGAGATGCCCCGGTGCTTCGCCGCGTCGGGATCGGTGCGGACGTAACAGCAGCAGAGCTGCGCATCCATCGCGTACGAGGTCCAGACCTTCTGCCCGTTGATCACGAAGTTGTCGCCGTCGAGCACCGCACGCGTCTGCAGCCCGGCGAGATCAGACCCCGCGTTCGGCTCGCTCATCCCGATGCACCACACCGTGTCGCCCCGGATCGCCGCCGGCGCGAGCGCCTTCTGCTCCGGGGTGCCGAAGTCGAGCAGCGTCGGAGCGACGATCGCGTAGCCCGGGAAGTGCACGGACCGGGGAATGCCGAGCGTCGCCATCTCCTCGAGATACACGAGCGTCTGCACCGGGGTCGCGTTCCGGCCCCCGAGCTCGGGTGGATAGCCCGGGATCATCCAGCCGTGATCGAAGAGCGTGGCCTGCCACTCGCGCGCCCACTGCGGGATGAGCGAGCCGTCGCCCCCGGCCCGCACGTTCCCGGCGAAGTCGCGCCGCACCCGGGCCTCGGGCGGTGCGTTCTCGTCCAAGAACGCGAGCAGCTGGGCCCGGAACGCCTCCTCCGCTTCGCCCCACGCGAGATGCATCGGTCTGGACGGACTAGCCCTCGACCGGCGGCATGAAGGGGGGCACGCCGGTGTCGGCCTTCCCGATCAGGTCGTCGCGGCTCGCTTCGATCGAGTCCAGCGTCCAGACCGCGTCCGAGCTCGCCTCGGTGATCGGCCGCCAACCGCGCAGGAGCTGGGTCTGCCCGCCCTGCACCTTGACCACCTGGCCGGTGATGCCGGCCGCCAGTGGGGAGGCGAGCCACACCGCAATCGCGGCAGGGTTCTCCGGCGCGAACCGATCGAACTCGCCTTCCTTCGCGTTCATGAAGTCGCCCGCCACGGCCTCGGTGAGCCGGGTCCGCGCGACCGGAGCGATCGCGTTGACGCGCACGCCGATCCGTTCGAGCTCGCGCGCCATCACGATGGTCATCGACGCGATCCCGGCCTTCGCCGCCGCGTAGTTCACCTGGCCCGCGTTGCCGTACAAGCCAGATTCCGAGGCGGTGTTGACGATCGCGGCCTCGACCGGGCCACCGGTGTCCTTGCTGCGCTGGCGCCAGTACGACGCTGCGAACCGGCTGGTGACGAAGTGGCCCTTGAGGTGGACGTTGATGACCGAGTCCCACTCTTCCTCGGTCATGTTGAAGCTCATCTTGTCGCGCAGGATCCCCGCGTTGTTGATGAGCACGTCGAGCCC
>JADGON010000036.1 GCA_017882945.1 Acidimicrobiia bacterium
CCCGCGAGGTGCACCACGGCGTCGAGACCTTCGAAGCCGGCGGCGTCGATCGTGCCCGCCTCCGGATCCCAATGCAGCGCCTCCCCCGCGGCGTTGCTGTCGGGGCGCACCACCGGGATCGCCCGGTGGGCCTCGCTCCGGAGCGCCTCGAGGAGCGCGGTGCCGATGAGCCCGCTCGATCCCGTCACCGCGATTTCCATGGCACAACCTCTGCTTCGGCCCAACGATCTCCGGAACGCGCCGACTACTGTCTCCCCTGCGCGCCGCTAGCTCAACTGGCTAGAGCAACAGACTCTTAATCTGTAGGTTCTGGGTTCGAGTCCCAGGCGGCGTACTGGTAGCCCACCCCGCAACCGGGCTCGAGTGCTACACCCTCCAGCGTCCCACCGGATGCATCCCCGTCTCTCACTCGGCGGGTCGAAGTCGACCTCGAACGGTGGCCGACGACTGCGGTGGGCGCCGTGTCAGGGCTTCGACACCTTTGCCCTGACGGCGACCCTGTTCACGCGCGTCGGGTGGCCAAAATTCGGGGCGATCCGTGCGAACAGCCGCTTTAGGCCACCACGTTCCGTGACGTTACTCCTCACAAGCAGCAACACCGATTGGGAGGAACGAAGTGGCCATTCGACGGCGCACCATCATCACGGGGCTCGCGAGCTTGCTCGGCGCCGGGCTCCTGGCGGGATGCTCTGTCGTTGGACCCATTCCGTTCGGAAGCTCGATCCCCTCTCCGGCGGCCGAGTCCGCCAAGACCCCCGGGGTCTCGGCCTTGACGCCGGGAACCCTGCTCGGCGAGAAGGTCGGCATCAGTGCGGGCTCCGCCATCATCGCCGAGCCCGACCCCGCCCAGCGCGGGAAGCAGCTCCAGGCGATCGCCGACACCGGGGCCCGCTGGTTCGGCATGGACATCGACTGGAGCGCGATCCAAGGCGGCGGTCCCAACAGCTACGGCTGGGACGCGACCGACCAGGTCGTGAAGGACGCCCGGGCCCGCGGGCTCAAGATCATGGGCATGATCGGCTACACCCCGCCCTGGGCCCGACCGGCGAGCTGCCCCGCCGACACGAACAAGTGCCTCCCCGCGAGCCCGGAGACCTACGCGGCCTTCGCCCAGGCCGCGGCTCGGCGGTACGGCTCGGCCAGCGTCATCCCGGAGCTGCGCGGCAGCATCGAGTTCTGGCAGGTCTGGAACGAGCCCAACCACTACCCGTTCGTCCAGACCGTCGACGCCGGTGGGTACACCCGCATGCTGAAGCGGGCCTACGTCTCGATCAAGGCCGTCGACAACACGGCCACGGTGATCGCCGGGGGCACGTCACCGGCACCCAACGACCCGAGCGGCCGTGACATGTCGCCGGTGCAGTTCCTGCGCCGGATCTACGCGAGCGGCGGCAAGGGCTTCTTCGATGCCTTCGCCCACCACCCGTACTCGTTCCCGTGCAACCCGCTCGTGCACGCGGAGTGGAACGCGTTCACCCAGACCCAGTACCTCCACAACGTGATGGTGCAGAACGGTGACGGCGCCAAGAAGATCTGGGGCACCGAGGCCGGTGCACCGACCGGGGCGGACGTCGGCACCTGCACGCCGAACAACACCGGCATGTCAGTGACCGAGGCCACCCAGGCGCAGTACGTCTCCGACTACTTCCAGGGCTGGTTCGGTGAGTACGGCAGCTTCACCGGACCGCTGATCTGGTTCCAGATCCGCGACAACGGGACCAACCCGATGTACTGGGACGACCACTTCGGGCTGCTGCACCGGGACTACACCCCGAAGCCCGCCTACCGGATGTTCACCCACCTCGTGCGTGGCTAGACGGTCGCCTTCTCGAGCACGTGCACCGCGCACGCGGAGCCGAGCCCGATGACGTGGGTCAGCCCGACGGACGCACCCTCGATCTGGCGGTCACCCGCCTCCCCGCGGAGATGGGTCGCGACCTCGTAGAGGTTCGCCACTCCCGTCGCACCGAGCGGGTGGCCCTTCGAGATCAGGCCGCCGCTCACATTCACGGGGATCTTCCCGTCCCGCCACGGCCCGCGCTCGTCGATGAACTTGCCCGCCTCCCCCGGCGCGCAAAGGCCCAGGTTGTCGTAGTGGACCAGCTCCGCGGTCGCGAAGCAGTCATGCAGCTCGACGAGGTCAAGGTCCTGCGGATCGACGCCCGAGATCTCGTACGCCTTGGCCGCGGCGGCGCGGGTGAGCGTGTTCACATCCGGCTGCACCTGATCCGAGTCGGTCCACGGGTCCGAGGTCATCACCGATGCGCTGATCTTCACTGCCCGCGCCCGCTGCTCGTCCGAAAGCGTCCGCAGCTTCTCTTCGCTGACCAGCACGAGCGCGGCCGCGCCGTCGCCGGTCGGGCAGCACATCAGCAGCGTGTTCGGGTACGCCATCATCTCGGCGTTCATCACCTCTTCGAGGGAGAACGCCTTCTGGTACTGGGCCAGCGGGTTCAGCGTCGAGTGCGCGTGGTTCTTCTCCGCCACCTTGGCGAACTGCTCGAACCCGACGCCCTCATTGGCGCCCGAGTACTCCATGCCCGCCTGCGCGAACACCCCCGGCATGAGCGTGGTGCCCACCCGGCCCTCGACGCTCATCACCGAGCCGTACCGACCCGACGGCTCGAACACGTTGCGGTCCGAGCGCGCCGACGCGCCGAGGAGCCCGGCCTTGCCCATCTTCTCGAGGCCGACTGCAAGGCCCATCTCCGCCTCGCCGGCGCGGATCGCGAGGTAGGCGCAGCGCACGGCCGTCGCTCCGGTCGCGCACGCGTTGGCGACGTTGTAGACCGGGATGCCCGTCTGACCGATCTGCTTCTGGACCCGTTGGCCGATGCCGCTCGCGGCCTCGGCGAGGTTGCCCGCGCCCATCACGTCCATGTCCTGGATCGTGACGCCGCCATCGGCGAGCGCCGCCAGTGCCGCCTCGGCACCGAGATCGATGAGGTCCTTGTCCTTGTACCGCATGAACTTCGTCATCGACGCGCCGAGGATCCAGACATCGCGGTCCATCGTCAGCTCTCCTCGTCGGCCGGCTCGTAGGCAAAGGCGATCGCCTCGGTGCCTTCATCGTCCACCCCGACGCCGTAGGTCGTCATGCGGACCTTCATCCCGATCTTCACGTGCTCGGGCGTGGGCTCCACGTTCAGGAGGTTCGCCTTGACCACGCCACCGCCGTCGAGGTCCACGACCACCGAGACGTACGGCGTCGGCACCCCGGGCGCCGCCCGGTGCACGATCGTGAACGTCCGGACCACCCCGGTGTCGGCGACCCGGCGCCGCCGGAAGCCCTGGGTGCCGGAGCGGGCGTCCGCGTTGCGCCGGTCGAAGTAGAGCGCTCCGGACTCGATGGATTCGTTCGCCACCAGGTACGGGGCCCCGTCGTCCAGCACGAGGTAGTCCACGATCGGGATCGTCTTGCCCATGGACGGAAAGGTACCCGACACGCCGCGGCTCACCCCTCAAGGGGCCTCCCCCACGACCCGACACATGATGAGTGGCAGACAGCGAGGCCGCGCGCGCGCGGGACAACCTGAGTGATCCCGAGTTCTTGGAGCTGCTGCTGGCCCACGCCCATGACGGCCTGGCGGTCATCGACCCGGGCGGGGCGATCGTGGCCTCGACCCCCAGCCTCGACCGGATGCTCGGGCACGGTGCCGGGGACCTGGTCGGCGTCGACGGACTGTCGCTGATCCACCCCGACGACATCGAGCACGTCGCCCTGCGGCTCGCCGAGTACGTCAGCGGGAGCAACGACGGTCCTGACGTCCGGACCCGGCTCCGGCGGGCCGACGGCACCTACGCGCACGTCGAGCTCGTCGCGCCTGACTTCGCCCCGATCAACGACGAGGTCGGCGGCATCATCCTCACGGTCCGCGACGTCACCCAGCGGCGCGAGGCCGAAGAGGCGCTGCGCGACGTCCGCATCCTCCACGAGGCGGTGGCGGCGATCGCCGCGTGCTTCGTCGACGCGGATCCCGACTCGGTGGACCAGGGCATCAACCACGCGCTCTCGTTGCTCGGGGATGCCGCCGCGGTCGACCGCGCCTACTTCTTCTCGGTCACCGAAGATCTCACGATGATGACCAACACCCACGAGTGGTGCGCGCCCGGCATCACCGCCGAGATCAGCACCCTGCAGGCCGTGGACCTCAGCTCCATGCCGCGCTGGCGCGACACGCTCGTGCGCGGCCACTCCGTGCACATCCGACGCGTCTCCGAGCTCGAAGCCGATTGGGGGCCCGAGCGCGCCGAGTTCGAGCGCCAGGGCATCAGGTCGGTCGTTGCGGTGCCGCTGATGAACGCCGGCCGGCTCCGAGGCTTCGTCGGCATGGACAGCGTGGTACGCGACCGGACCTGGGACGACGACACGCTCCGCATGCTGCGCGCGGTGGTCAGCCTCCTGGCTTCGCTGCTCGCGCGCTGCGAGGCGCAGCGGGAGGCGGACGTCCACGAAGCGCGCTACCGGGCCCTCGTCCAGCACTCGTCGGACACCATCGTGCTCCTCGACCGCGACGGGCGACTCATCTTCTCGGCCGGGCGGAGCACCCCGCTCGGGTTCACGCCGGCCCGCATCACGGGCATGCACGCGATGGAGTTCGTGCACCCGGACGACCACTTCGTCGCCGGGCGGGCACTCCAAGATCTCCTGAACGGCGCGCAACACGCGGGACCGTTCGAGATGCGGTTGCGCGACGCCGAGGAGAACTGGGTTCCGGTCGAGGTCGTGGCGAGCAACCTGCTCGAGAACCGTGCGGTCGGCGGCATCATCGTGGGCTTCCGCGACATTCGGGAACGCATCCGGGCCGAGAGCGAGCTGCGAGCGAGCGAGGCGCGGCTGCGCACGCTCGTGAAGAACATTCCCGGCGCGGTCTACCGCTGCGAGGCCAGCCCGCCGTACGCGGACGAGTTCATCAGTGACGCGGTCTTCGCGCTGACCGGGTACTCCGCCGAGCAGTTCCTCACCGACGAGGTGCTCTACGACGACCTGATCCTCCCCGGGCATCGAGGGCGCACCGACGTCGAGCTGGAAGACGCGCTCCGCGCCCGACGCCCGTTCGTCATCGAGTATCCGATCCGTCACCGCGACGGCTCGGTGCGCTGGATCGTCGAGCAGGGTCAGGCCTCGTACGATGCCGATGGCGAGCCGGTCTGGCTCGATGGCGTCATGTTCGACGTCACCGAGCGCAAGCAGCTCGAGGACCGGTTGGCCCACGACGCGGCGCACGACCCGCTCACCGGGATGCCCAACCGAACACTCCTGCTCGAGACCCTCGACGCGGCGCTGAAGCGCGCGGCCCGGACCCACCTCCACGTCGGAGTCCTCTTCCTGGACCTGGACCGCTTCAAGCTCGTGAACGACGCGCTCGGTCACGCGGCCGGAGACGATCTGCTCATCGCGTTCGCCCAGCGGCTCCAGGGCGTCCTGCGCTCCTCGGACCTCGCCGCCCGGACCGGCGGCGACGAGTTCGTCGTCGTGTGCACCGACATGGAGTCGCCGGTTGACGCCGAGCACCTCGCCCACCGCATCGCATTGACGCTCGGCACCCCCTTCGACGTGCGCGGCCGCGAGGTGTTCGTCACTGCGAGCATCGGCATCGCGGTCGCGGAGGATCACACCACCGGCGGCGAGCTGGTCCGCTACTCGGACGCCGCGGCATACCGGGCGAAGGAGCGTGGCCGCAACCGCTACGAGGTGTTCGACCAGGCGCTGCGCGCCGCGACCGCCGCCGCACTCGAGACCGAGACCGCGTTGCACCGCGCGCTCGCCGAGGACCAGCTCCTGCTGCACTACCAGCCGATCATCGACCTCGCGCACCGGCACGCGGTCGGGTTCGAGGCGCTCGTGCGCTGGGAGCACCCGCGGCGGGGCCTGCTCGGACCGGACCAGTTCCTCGCCGCGGCCGAAGCATCGGGGCTCATCGTCCCGATCGGGTGCCGGGTCGTGGAGATGGCGAGCGAAGCGCTGAGCCGCCTCGATGCGCCCTACACCCTGGCCGTCAACCTCTCGCCGCGCGAGCTCGCGCAGCCCGACCTCGTCGACCGGATCCGCGCGACGCTGAGCAACGCCGGCGCCGATCCCACCCGCCTGTGCCTGGAGATCACCGAGAGCGCGCTGCTCGAAGATGCCGACCTCGCGCTGGCGACCCTCGGCCAGCTCAAGGATGCGGGCGTGCTCCTGGCGATCGACGACTTCGGCACCGGCTACTCGTCGCTCAACTACCTGCGGCGCCTTCCGGTCGACATCGTGAAGATCGACCGCTCGTTCCTCGCCGAGCTGGGTCGCGGCGGTGCCGGTGACACGATCATCGCCGGCATCATCGGCCTGACCCTCGGTCTCGGCCTCGAGGTCGTCGCCGAGGGCATCGAGCATCCCGAGCAGGCGGCCGCGTTGCTCGAGCTCGGCTGCACGCGCGGGCAGGGCTTCCTCTACTCGCGCCCGGTCTCGTACGACGACGCGGTTGCCTACCAAACCGGGTCATCTGCCCAGCTACCCTGAGCCCCGCGAGGCCCCATCACGCGAGCGTGGCGGAATCGGCAGACGCGCCAGGTTTAGGTCCTGGTGTCCTTCGGGACTTGAGGGTTCGAGTCCCTCCGCTCGCACCCCTCAGCCAGCTGCGCGGCGGGTGCTCAGGAACTCCGCGAGCTCGTCGTAGCTCGGGATGGTCGGCTGACGGCCGCCCAAGGTGCGCACGATCGCGTCGTGGATCTCTCCGGCTTCCTCCAGCCCGGTGATCAGGCCGTCCGGGTCGTAACTCGCCATGAACTCCGCGACCCACTCCGCGGGAAGGCGCACCGGTGTGATCGGGTCCATGAACCACTTCCGCGCGTCTTCGTTGTACCCGACGATCACCGAGTTGCCACGCTCGTCGCTCAGCACGAACCGATGGTTGGCCCAGGCGAAGCCCTCCCACGTATGGGTCGGGATGATCGCGGTGCGCACCTCGTCGATCTCGGCTCGGCCGCCGTCCGATCCGTCGGTGAACGGATCCCGGATCACGTCACGCCACGGATCGTAGGGCCGACCCTCGTTGTCCGGACCCTGGCGCGGGTGGCGCTGCTCGTATGCGCTGAGCTGGGCCACCTTGGCGCGGGCCCGCTCGTGCAGCGCCCAGTCCTCGTTGATGAAGGCCACGTCAGCGCTTCTTCTTGCCCTTGCCCCCGGTGCCCTTCCCCTTGCGGCGGAACACGCCCTTGTTCTTCTTCTTGTCGAACTCGGCGAAGATCTCCGGCGCGGCAGCGTTCACGATGTCCTCGGCCTGGTCGAGCAGCGCCGCCACGTCCGCGCCCTCCGGCTCCGGCTCGGGCGGGGTCGCCGACTTGGCCAGGCTCCCGTACTGCCAGCCCACGTCGAACCGGCGCTGGGCGAACGACGGGCAGTCGTCCGGGCAGCGCCACGGGGCCTCCGGCGCCAGATCCAGCCGGCATTTCCGGACGATCTCCCCGGTGCGATACGTCCGACTCTCGTAGTGGCGGCAATCGGTCCGCATGGGCATTCGGACATTCTCGCAGAACGGGGGCCGCCGAACGGATCAGCCGGGCCCCGGAAGTGCTCAAAGCGGGCTTCGCGCCGGCCGATAAGGAGATGCGGGTGCAGTCGGCGATGTGGAGGCTCGGTGAGCGCAACAGAGAGGGAGCGGTACCGCGCCCTGGTCGAGCGCTCCGCCGACGTCATCTTCATCCACGACGGCACCGGCATCATCACCTACGCCAACGAGACCGCGGTGGAACGCGTGGGCTTGGCGCGCGAGGCGCTCGTCGGCCACAACGCGCTGGATCTGGTGCACCCGGACGACCGGACCCGCGCCGCCGACGCCCTCCACCGTACGGTCGCCTCCGGCGAGGGCGAGAAGGAGCCGTTCTTCGCTCGCGTTCGCCACGCCGACGGGCACTTCCTCCCGGTCGAGCTCGTCGGCAACAACCTCATCGATGACGACGACGTCCGCGGGGTCGTGGTGACCATGCGCGACATCGCGGACCGCGACCGGGTCGACCGGCTCCTGGTCGAGACGGAGGCGAACTACCGCCGGATCGTCGAGACCGCGGAAGAAGGTGTGTGGACCATCGATGTCGGCCTGACGACGACATTCGTGAACCGCCGGATGGCCGAGATGCTGGGGATCGAGCGGCAGGAGATGATCGGGAAGTCCGCACTCGAGTTCATCGACAACGAGACTCGCCAGGAGATCGGTGCGTCCCTGCGGAGCGGCGTCGTCGACCGCGGCCCGCGGCGCCTCGAGGTCAAGCTCCGACACCACGACGGTCACGAAGTCTGGGCCCACTGCAGCGCAGCCCCGATAGTCGATGTCGACGGCAACCACGCGGGCATGGTCTCGCTGCTCACCGACATCACCGAGCAGCGCGCGGTGGAGGAGCAGCTGCGATACAACGAGGCCCGGCTCACGATGCTCTTCCAGGTCTCGTCGGACATCATGGCGATCCTCGAGCCCGGCGGCCACTGGCACGCGAGCCCCGCGGGAACCCGGATCCTCGGGTACCCGATCGGCTGGGATCCCGAAGGCGGCATCCTTTCGCTGGTGCATCCCGACGACCTCGAGCTGGCCGGGATCGCGTTGGAGGAGGTTCTCGCCGGCACGCGTGGCAAGCATGAGCCCGTCCGGCTCCGCCTGCGGCACCTCGACGGCCACTACCTCTGGTTCGACTGCACCGCCGAGAACCACATCGACAATCCGACCGTCCGCGGCCTGACCATCATCGCCCGTGACGTCACCGAGCAGAAGATCGCCGAGGACGCGCAGGCCGATGCCGAGACGCGCTTTCGCGCGACCTTCGAGCGCTCACCTCTCGGCATCGCGCTCATCACCTTCGACGGCGAGATCATCGACGCCAACGCAGCCTTCATCGTGATGGCGGGGCGTACGGAGGACGAGCTCATCGGCGTGAACCTCGAGCTCCTCATCCATCCCGACGATCGCGCGCGCGTCATCGCTGAAGGCGCGGCCCGGCTCCTGGGCGAGTCCGATTCTCCTCCGGGACCAGCTCGGCTCCAGCACGCCGACGGTCGCGTGGTGTGGGTCATGAGCGACCTCTCCATGGTCATGACGCCTGACGGTGAGCACGACTACACGATCGTGCTCGTCGCCGACGTCACCGAACGCAAGAAGCTCGAGGAGCGGCTCGAGTATCAGGCGTACCACGACCCCCTCACGCAGCTCGCGAACCGCGCCCGGCTCCGGAACCTCTTGGAGACCGCATGGGAGAGCCGGGGCGCCCCCGGTCGGCTCGCGCTCCTGTTCGTCGACCTCGATCGCTTCAAGCAGGTGAACGACACACGGGGGCACGAGGCGGGTGACGAGCTGCTGCTCCTCGTCGCGCGGCGGCTCGAACGAAGCGTGCGCGGTGGCGACGCCGTGGCGCGCTTCGGCGGGGACGAGTTCGTGGTGATCTGCGAGAACATCGCCAGCCGGGACGAAGCGGTCCAGATCGCCGGGCGCATCCGGGAGAGTCTCGCCCGCACCTACCGGCTCAGCTCCGGTGAGGCGAGCGTCGCCGCGTCCGTCGGGATCGCGATCGACGAGGGTCACGAGTCGGTCGACGACCTGTTGCGCGACGCCGACATCGCCGCGTACCGGGCCAAGGAGCTGGGACGGAACCGCGTTGAGCTGTCCCACCGCGATGCCAGTGGCTTCCCCGGCTATCCGAGCCAGTCCACCGCCCGCTCGAGCAAGTAGCGGCTCACGACCAGGCAACGGTCGAGCGTCTCGCACGGGACCTCTTCACCGTCCCGGATGCGCAGCAACGACACCCGCTGGTGTGCCACGACGCGCAGGCTCGTCTCGGGCGCATCGGTCGCGGACGGGTAGGAGTCGATCGCCGACACTTCGAGCGGGAGGTCCGGGCCGCCGATCGCGGCAAGCTCGGTCGCAAGGACGAGGAGATCCGGGGCTTTGGGCAGGGGTGGCAACGCCCAGGTGAAGCTGAGAGGCAGGAAGAACTCGTCCGGGGGATCCTCGAGCCCGTCGCGCGAGATCACCGCGTCCTCGAACCCGAGCAGCACGCGCGGGTCGACCTCCAGCGAGAGATAGAGGTCCAGCGGACCCTCGCACCCCTCCTCAGGGTGAAGGTCGACCTCCCAGTTCTGACGCAGGGAGTAGCTCTCGACGAAGTGCCGCTCGTCGTGCACGTGGAAGCCGTGCTCGACGGCGTGGTCCTTCAAGTCGGCGACGAAGCCCGCCAGGTCGATGACCGCCATCGGCGCTACGCCCGCCCGAACGCGACGTTGAGCGCGGCGACGGCGTCGTCGAACGCCACCTTCCCCGCTTCGATCAGGTCGACCATGCTGAGAAACCCGTGGAACATCCCTTCGTAGGTCCACGCCACGACCTGGGTGCCCGCGTCGCTCATCGCGGCCGCATACGCCATGCCCTGATCGCGCAGCGGATCGAACTCCGCGGTGATGACGTACGCGGGCGGCAAGTCGGCGAGATGCGACGCGCGGATCGGTGACACCTTCGGGTCGGCACCTTCCACGGGGTCGTTCAGGTAGTGGCTGTAGAACCAGCGCATCGCGTCCCGGGTCAGGAAGTACCCCTCCGCGTTGTCGTTCATCGAGACGCTGTCGAACTCGTGGTCGGTCACGGGGTAGATCAGGAGCTGGAAGCACACCGGCGGTCCGCCCGCGTCACGGGCCAGCTGGGCGACCACGGCAGCCAGGTTCCCGCCCGCGCTGTCCCCGGCCACCGCGACCCGGGCCGGATCGATCCCGAGCTCCGCGGCGTGATCGTGGACCCAGGTGAGGGCGGCGAAGGCATCGTCGAGCGGCGCCGGGAACGGATGCTCGGGCGCGAGCCGGTAGTCGACCGACACCACCAGCGCGTCGAGCGCGTTGGCGAACGCCCGGCACGTGCCATCGTGCGTGTTGAGACCGCCGATCACCCAGCCACCCCCGTGGTAGTAGACGATCGCGGGCTTCGGTGCGTCACCGTCGGGCCGGTAGATCCGGACCGGGACGTCACCCCCGGGCCCCGGGAACGTGGTGTCCTCGACCCGCGCGACCTCGACCTGCACGGGCGGCGTGAGGCTGGCGTAGAGATCCCGCAGCTGCTGCGGGTCCGAGTCGGCCGTGAGCGCGAAGCTGCCCGAGCCTTCGATCAGGTCGATCAGGAGCTTCGCTTGTGGATCAAGCGGCATCGCTTCCCCCTCCGGTCGTCAGCCAGCCTCGCGCAGCCGGGCGGCAAGCGCCCGCAGGGCCCGGCCGCGATGCGAGATCGAGTGCTTGTGGTCGGGTGCGAGCTCTGCGAACGTCCGCCCGCCGGCGCTGGCGGGTGCGAACACCGCGTCGTAGCCGAAGCCGCCGCTGCCCCGCGCCTCGGTCGTGATGACTCCTTCGACGACACCCTCCGCGATCACCTCGCTGCCATCGGGCCGGGCGAGCACCACCGCGGTCCGGAACCTCGCGGTGCGCGATGCCCTCCGGACCGCCGCGATCTCCCGGAGCAGCTTGTTGACGTTGTCCGCGTACGAGGCATCCTCACCCGCGTACCGGGCGCTCAACACTCCCGGTGCACCACCCAGGGCGTCGACTTCGAGCCCGGTGTCCTCCCCGAGTGCGGCCAGCCCGGTCGCGTCCCGCAATGCCCTGGCCTTCAGGCGGGCGTTCTCCACGAGCGTGGCGCCGGTCTCCTCGACCTCCGGCATGGTCGCCGGCCGGGGCAACAGCTGGACGTCGGCGCCCGCGTGGTCCAGGACCGCACGTATCTCGCGGGCCTTGTCCGGGTTCGCCGTCGCGACGACGAGCCGGAGCGTCACTGCCGACGCGGCTCGGGTGGAACCGCGATCATCTCGCGCTGCAGCTCGAAGATCTCGTCGATGCCCTGCTCGGCGAGATCGAGCAACGAGTCGAGCTCCGTGCGGCTGAAGGCGGCACCCTCGGCGGTGCCCTGCACCTCGATGTACCTGCCCGCGCCCGTGCGCACCACGTTCATGTCGACTTCGGCGGTGGAGTCCTCCGAGTAGTCGAGGTCGAGGGACGGGAGCGCGCTGACCACGCCGACCGAGATCCCCGCGCACAAGTCGGTGATCGGGTGGGCGGCCATCCGCTTCGCCGCGACGAGTCGTGAGCAGGCGTCGTGCAACGCGAGGAAGCCGCCGCAGATCGCGGCGGTCCGGGTTCCACCGTCGGCTTGCAGCGCGTCGCAGTCGACCGTGATCTGGACTTCGCCGAGCACGACGAGATCGGTGACGGCGCGCAGCGACCGGCCGATGAGGCGCTGGATCTCCTGCGTGCGGCCACTCTGCTTGCCCCGTGCCGCTTCCCGGTCGACCCGCTCGGGCGTGGATCCGGGAAGCATCGAGTACTCGGCGGTGACCCAGCCCCGACCCTTCCCGCGCAGCCACGGCGGCACCCGGTCCTCGACCGAGGCGGTGCACAGCACCCGGGTCCGGCCCATCTCGACCAGGACGGATCCCATCGCGAGCTCCGTGAAGTCGCGCGTGAAGCGGATCGGTCGCAGCTCGTCGGGCTCGCGCCCGTCCTTGCGGATGCCCATGTTCTCTCTTCCGTCTCGGTCAGATCTCAGTGATCAGATGCGGCACGGCGAGCGTGACCGGCTCGCCGAATGCCTCGGATCCTTCCGCGACAGAGGCCTCCGGGTCGACCTGGGGCCAGATGTGGGTGAGCAGGAGTCGATGGGCGCGGGCTTCGCGCGCCGCCAGACCGGCCTGATGCGCCGACAGATGGATCGCGATCGGGATGTCGTCGTGGAGATAGGACGCCTCGGACAGCACGAGGTCGGCGCCCGCACCGAACGCGTCGATGCTCCACTCGGGACCGGTGTCCGCGGTGTATACGATCCGTCGGCCGCCGGCCGCCGCTTCCACGGCGTAGGTGGGCGGCGGGTGATCGGTGCGCGAGAAGCGAAGGTCCACCGCACCCACCCGGGCCTTGTCACCATCGCCGACCGCGTTCCAGTCGAACGTCGCACCCCAGCTCGCGACGAGGGTGCCCAGGCGTTCCTCCGCACCCGCCGGAGCAAACACGGGGAGGCCGTCGCGCTCGAGCGCGTACCGCAGCATCACGTGCAGTCCGTAGATGTCCGAGCAGTGGTCGGGATGCTCGTGCGTGATCACGACTGCGCTGAGATCGCCGGGGTCGACGTACTGCTGGAGCAACGGGAAGGTGCCATTGCCGCAGTCCATCCAGATCGTCGTGTCGCCCTCCCGCAGGAGATAGCCGCTACACGCACCGCCGAACGTGGCCCCGTACGAGCCGGAAGAACCGAGGACGATCAGCTCCATTGCCAGGCCTCGACGAACTCGACTTCGGGCCCGAGAAACCGCGCGCCAAGGTGCCGGAAGGTCTCCGCGTCACCGGAGGTGATGAAGTCGTGCACGACGGGCTGCGTCCGCCCCGTCGTCACGTCGCCGAGCATGCGGCGCGCTTCGAACGCGGTCTCGTCGGCGCTCGAGACGAGGACGACGTCGCGGCCCATCACGTCGCCGATCGTGCGGGCGAGCAGCGGGTAGTGCGTGCAACCGAGGACCAGGGTGTCGATCGCCGCGGCGCGCAGCGGTGCCAGCAGCCGCTCGGCCAGGACCCTCATCTGGTCGGAGTCGATGTCGCCGGCCTCGACGAACTCCACGAATCCCGGGCAGGCGGCGCAGGTGAGCTCGATGCCGGCAGCACGAGCGGCCTGTTGGTAGGCGCCCGAGGCGATCGTACCCACGGTCCCGATCGCGCCGACCCGCCCGGTCCGGGTCGTCGCGGCCGCGGCCCGGATCCCGGGCTCCACGACCCCGATGATCGGGACGTCGTAGCGATCCTGGAGCGCCTCGAGCGCGACCGCGGTGGCGCTGTTGCACGCGACGACGAACAGCTTCACCCCACGATCCGCGAGCAGATCCGCGATCTCGAGCGCGTACTTGAGCACCTCGTCCGCGGGCTTCGGCCCGTAGGGGAACCGGCCCGTGTCGCCGAAGTACAGCGTGGACTCGTGGGGGACGAGGTCGACGAGCGCGCGGAGCACCGTGAGCCCGCCGAGACCGGAGTCGAAGACCCCGATCGGGCGTTCGTCGACCACGCCTGCAGCCTCCGAGCATCGAGCGTTGACCCCCACGGCAATCACGCTAGTGGGGTGTCGCGGCCCGGCGGAGCCGATCCGCGACCGCGAGCCCGATGCCCTCTGGTGGAGGCGGCACGGCGAGCACCACGTCGAGCCCGAGAACATCAGCTTCGCGAAGCGCCGCGTACAAGACGCGGGCGTACTCGTCCGCGTCGGCCGGTGTGGCCAACGTCACCATCCCCGAGGGCGGCACGAGCCGTGCCTCGCGTCCTGCAAGCACGCCGACCTGCTCGCCCCCGGTCGTCAGCTGGGCGCCGCGGCCGATCACGTCGCCGGCCGAGACGAGCTCCACTCGCGCGAGCGGTGCGTAGTGGGAGGCGAGCGTCCCCGGCGCGCGCGTCGCACCGCCGATCGGGAGCTCCATGCCGAGCAGCGCGTGCAGCTGCTCGCCCGTGACCCCTCCGAGGCGCAGGACCCGAGGCTCGGTCGTGCAGTCGACGATCGTCGATTCGACGCCCACCGTGGACGGGCCTCCGTCGAGCACGAACGGGACCGCGTCGCCAAGCTCCGCGCGCACGGCAGCCGCGGTCGTGGGGCTGACCCGACCGAACCGGTTCGCCGAGGGCGCCGCGAGCCCACCACCGAATGCCTCGAGCAGCTCCCGGGCAAGCGGGTGCCCGGGGACCCGCAGGCCGACGGTGTCGAGCCCGCCCGTCACCTCGTCGCGGACTTGGGGCGCGCGGCGGACGACGAGCGTCAGCGGGCCCGGCCAGCACGCATCGGCCAAGGTGCGCGCGGCGGACGAGACATCGATGGCCCAGTCGCCGAGCTGCTCCGCCCGAGCGAGATGGACGATGACCGGATGCGCCGTCGGACGGCCCTTGACCGCGTAGAGCGAGCGCAGCGCGTCTCGGTTCGTCGCGTCG
>JADGON010000236.1 GCA_017882945.1 Acidimicrobiia bacterium
AGAGGCTGGGATGAGAGTCACCAACGAAATTGGTAACTCCGTCTGCGTTCGAGGCCGGCTCAAGTCTGCTTGAGCCAGGGTCGATCGATGTTGCAGGTTCGACGGCTTTTGGGAGCTACCCACATGTGCAGGTTGGCGCTCCGCACGATGCTCGTCGCTAGCTGTTGTGCCTTGGGACGTTGTTGACATCCGCTGAGTGAAGTGCCCCCTGGGCGAGTGTGGAGCTGCTTGACGGCAACACACCCACCCAGGAGGGCTTCGATGCACCGTAACGCTCCACTCACCCCGGAAGGTCGGCTTCGGCTCTGTCACCGGATCGAGGATGGTTGGACGGTCGCGGCGGCGGCCGAGTCGATGAACATCTCGCGGCAGTGCGCGCACAAGTGGTGGCGCCGCTATCAAGACGAAGGCCCGGCCGGGCTGGTGGATCGTTCGAGTCGCCCGTGGTCGTGTCCGCACCAGACCCCCGCGCGGGTGGAGCGCCGGATCGTGGCATTGCGCCAATCTCGCAAGCTCGGCCCGGCTCGACTCGCGGGGATCGTTGGGGTCCCGGCATCGACGGTGCATCGAGTTCTCGTGCGGCATGGCGTGAACCGGTTGCGGTGGATGGATCGCCCGACCGGCCGCGTGATCCGGCGGATCGAGACCAGCCACTGCGGTGAGCTCGTCCACATCGATGTGAAGAAGCTCGCGAAAGTCCCACCCGGTGGTGGTCACAAGAAGCTCGGACGAGAAGCCCGCACCGGCAGCATCGCCAAACGCGGTCTTGGCTATACGCACATCCACACCGCAATCGACGCGTACTCCCGCCTCGCCTACAGCGAGTTCGCCGGCACCGAGAACACCACCAACTGTGTCGCGTTCCTCGACCGCGCGGTCGCGTGGTTCGCGGACCGGGGCATCACGATCGAACGGATCCTCACCGACAACGGCAACGGCTACCGAAGCCTCGACTGGCGCGACCGCTGCGCCGAGCTCGAGATCCGCCACACGCGCACTCGCCCCTACCGGCCCGCCACCAACGGCAAGGTCGAACGGTTCAACCGCACCCTCGTCGACGAATGGGCCTACGCCCGACTCTGGCGTTCAGAAGCCAGCCGTTCCCGCGCGCTTGACCGATTCCTCCACCGCTACAACCATCACCGCCACCACACCGCCATCGGCGGCACCCCCGCCAGCCGAGTCACCAACCTGGCCGGGCACAACAGCTAGTGGCTGGACTTGAGTGGCATCTCGTAGCGGTTCTGAACCCCGAAGTTCTCCCGCCACATCTCGTCGACCTGCGCCACCTCGTCCGCGGTGAGCGGCATGTCCGAGGCTGCCGCGTACTCCCGCACGTCCTCGACGTCCACGTTCGTGGGTAGCACGGTGGTGAACGTGGGGTTCGCCAGGATGCCCGCGACCGCGGCCTGGCCCCGCGTCCGGCCGGTGCCCTCCCAGAGGAACGCGAGCGTGTCGGCCTTGTCGAAGTTGTCGAGCATGTTGTCGCGGTTGCGATGCGAGCGGTGGTCCTCGGGCGGGAACACGGTGTCGCGAGTGACCTTGCCCGAGAGGGTGTCCGACGCGTGCGGGACGCGCGCGATGAGACCGACCGTGTCACCGTGCTCGTGGATCTCCTTCGCGAACGTGAGCCCGGGCTCCTGCTCGATGATGTTGAAGACCGTCTGCAGCGACGCGATCGGTCGCTGCCGGATCGACTCGAGTCCTTCCTCGACCCAACCGATCGCCGGGCCCAGCGCGACGCCGAGCTCGCGGACCTTCCCTTCCTCTTTCAACCGCCCGAGCAGCTCCCAGAGCGCATCGTCCAAGACCGGCTCGATGCGCGCGTTGTGCAGCTGGTAGAGGTCGATGTAGTCGGTGCCGAGCCGGCGCAGCGACTCCTCGAGCTGGGTGCGGATCGACGACGGGTCCCAGTCCTGGGGGCGTTCCGACTGGCCGGGGAACCGGCGCGCCGCTTCGATGTCGTAGCCGCACTTCGTCGTGAGGATGATCTCGTCGCGGTTCGTCTTCAGGATGTCCGCGAGCAGTGACTCACCGATCCCGTCGTTGCCGTAGACCGGCGCGGTGTCGATGAAGTTGATGCCGACGTCGATCGCCGCGTGCAGCAGTCCTTGCTTGTCCTCGATGTGGCCCCACCAGTCGCTGGCGAGGGTCCACGTCCCGAACCCGACCTCGGAGACCTCGAGCTCGCTCGTGCCGAATCGCCGGTACCGCAAGGGACTCCTCGGTGCTAGCTGTACTTGATGACGGAGCGGGCGATCTCGCCCGAGCCCATGACGTCCAGTGCCTCGTTGACCTGCTCGAGCTTGATCTCCTGCGAGATGAGCTCGTCGAGCAGCAGCGTTCCCTCGGTGTAGAGGCGGGCAAGCTTCGGGACGTCGCGGTGGACGTTCGACCCGCCGTACCAGCTCCCGCGGAGCTGCTTCTCCTGGAACAGCAGGTCCATCGCGGGCGAGATCGTCATCGTGACGTCGAAGCCGGGCACGCCGACGATGATCGCCTGACCACCGCGCCGGGTCATCGCGAACGTCTGCTCGATCGTGGGCCCGAGACCGATCACCTCGAACGCAACGTCCGCGCCGCGTCCGTCGCTCAGACCCATGACTGCCGCAACCGCGTCGCCTTCGCCCGCGTTCACGAGATCGGTCGCGCCGAACTTCTCGGCCCGGGCGAGCTTGCCCTGGACCATGTCGATGGCGATGATGCGCTCGGCGCCCGCGTGCTTCGCGCCCTGGATCACGTTGAGGCCGACGCCACCGCAGCCGATCACGGCCACGGTGTCGCCCTTGCGGATGCTCGCGGTGTTGACCGCCGCGCCGAAGCCGGTGAGCACCCCGCAGCCGATGAGGGCTGCCGCGTCGATCGGGATGCTCTGGTCGACCTTCACCGCGCCGATCGCCGGGATCACGGTCTCTTCCGAGAACGTCCCTGAGGCGGCCATCTGGAAGATGGGCGAGCCGTCGAGCGAGAAGCGCGACGTCATGTCGAGCAGTCCACCGCTCATCGCCGCGACCGAGCCGACCTCGCAGATCTCGCCCTGATCGTGGAGGCAGGTGTAACAGGTGCCGCACTGCGGGACCCATGAGACGACGATGTGGTCGCCGACCTTCAGGTTGTCGACCCCCTCGCCGACCTGGACGACCGTTCCCGCGCCTTCGTGGCCGAGCACCGAGGGGAGGGCCAGCGGCAGCGTGCCGTTCGTGACCGAGAGGTCGGAGTGACAGACGCCCGACGCACCGAGCTGGATCCGCACCTCACCTTCCTTCGGGTCAGCGAGATCCAGGTTCATGATCTCGAGCGGCGACCCAATGGCGGTTGCGACGGCGGCCTTCGGCATGGCGGTTCCCCCTCGAACGTGTGGTTGTCGGCAATCTAACCCTTGACCGTGCGGTCAATGAAACCGACCACCGCCCCGCTCCTCGCGCTCGGCGGCCCGGATCCCGTAGCCGAGGATGATCGGCAGCGGGAGCACGACGATCCCCACAACCAGCCCGGCGATCGTCAACCCGACTGCCCAACCGGGGAACCCTGCGACGGCGCTGATCACGAACGCGACCATCGCAACGAGGAGCCCGAGGTAGCCGATGCGCTTGGCGAGGGCGACCACGCGCCCGATGCGGACGCGCTTCGCGGCGACGGGATCGGACGGGTCCACGCTGCTCACCAGGTCGTCCATCCGTGCTCGCCGAATGCCTGGTCGATCCGGCCCGGGAGGTCAGCCAGCGCGTAGTGCGCCCGGGCCCGAGCGACGTTGCGGTCCAACCGCTCCAGGTCCGGGTCGGCGAGCCACTTGGCCACGGCCTCCGGCTCGTCAAGCGCGAAGAGCTCGAAGCCGTGGGCCAGGATCTCGTCGAGCACCGGGTAGTGGCCGGCGACCAGTGGCCGGCGGGCGATGACCGACTCGATCACCGGGTTGCCGAATCCTTCGACGGTCGAGGGGAACACCACGACATCGGACCCGGCGTACGCGTCGGCCGGGCCGGGGCCGAGCCCGAACGTGACCGGCACCGCGGCGGCGCCGAGCAGCTCGCCGAGCACGGCTTCGTAGCCGTCCTCTGCCGGACCGGTGAGCCAGAACCGGATCGGGCGTGGCGCGACGAGCGTGCCGAGCGTCTCGACGTAGTGCAGTGCCGCGGGCACGTTCTTCCGGGGGATCGCCCGCGCGGGTTGCAGCACGACGATCTCGTCGTCGCCGAAGCCCATCTCTCGCCGGGTATCGGGCCGTCGGCCCGCCGGTGCGTCGACATCGAACGCGTTGGTGATCTCCACCGCATCGATGCCGTGCCGGGAGAGCTCGTCGCGAGCGAGGGCGTTGATGGTGACGTGGAGTGCTCCATCGGGCCGGGGCGGCATGTCGTCCACGCCCGCGGTCTGGGGGCGCTGCCACGGGAGGTCGTGGTGATGGAGCACGACCCGTGACCGGGTGCGCCCGAGCGCGTCGGCGACGGCCCGGGACGCGGCGAGGTTGAGCGGAAGCGAGCAGACGTTCTCGACGACGGTGAGATCGCCGGCGTCGAGAACCTCCGCGAACCCCACCGGGTCGGGCTCCGGGGTGTCCCGGCGTGGATCGAGCGCGAGCCACGGCACCACCAGATCGCCCGGGTGCGGCGCGCCGAAGAGCTCTCCGGCGACCCGGCGCACGATGAATCCGCGCGCCTCGAGCGCCCACATCCATTTCTCGGCCTCGATCGACACCCCGTCGGTGCCGCCGAGCCGGTAGGAGACGAACGTCGCGACTCGGGCCATGAGGCCGACGTTACGCCCGGCATCGCCGGACCCCCAGTTGGGTCAGACGAGCGAGGGAAGGCGACGGTTCGTCGCGTCGAGCACCGCGCGCACCACGGTTTCGGCCTCCGCGTGCTGGCGCACGATCGCCGAGCCCGCGACGAGCTGCTCGCTCGGCGGCAGGACGAACACCACGGTGACGATGGCGACGTCGTGGGCTCCGACCCGCACGATTTGAGCGCTGTCGATGTCGATGCACTCGGCCGCGGTCTCGAGCTGGCGCAGCGCGTCCACGGTCGCGGTCGCGACGAGGCGATGGCGCGCGGTGGAGGCGATCGATCCCTCGGCGAACCCGACCGCTTCGTCGTCGCCCCGGGCCAGCGTGACCCGCACCAGCGAACGCAGGCCGCTGAGCTCGGTCGTGCTGTTCACGAGCACCGGCCGGAACTCCGGACCGACCTCTGCGGCGGTCTCGGAGTGTCCGTTCCCGTTGGCCGCGCTCCCGAGCTGGACGACCGAGACGATGCGACGATCGAGCTCGATCCCGAAGCTGGCGAGCGCCACCGACTGGACGTCGCGGACCACCTGCTTGGCGTGCTTGGCGGTGTCGGCGAGGATGTGGACCTCGGTGGGCCGCCCGCTCGAGTCGGTCACGACCCGGGCCGCGGAGATCTCCGGGAGCCGGCAGAGCTCCCGTTCGAGCTCGAGCACCTCGTCCTTGGCGCCCTCGGCGGTGACGTCCAGCCCCTCCGGATGCTCTTCCATGCTGCTCCTCTGCTCTTCCGTGACCGGTCTTCCGTCACCGGTGCGTCCCCCGCCCGGCGAGATTAGGGCCGGGACGACCACAATTGGTGGTTTCTCGGGGTTCCTTGCCACGTGGTGTGTGGTCTGTGAGACTCCTGTTGTTGATGTGGTTGCTGTGACGCGCCGCGTCGGTGAGGGATCGTGGAGGGTGAGCCGCACCACTGGAGGGTCGGCCGCGGCGCGGTTGCGCCGTGAAATGCCGGGCCTACAGTCGATTTCCCCTCGTGTCGAAGCATTCGCACGAGGGGCTGGACGGACTGAGGCACGGCTTCGAGCGAGGAAGGGAGGTGGCGGGAGAGACGCATCCATGTGGTCTGACGGAGACGGCAAGGCCTCGGCGCATGTGACCTGGACCGAAGGGTCCACGAAGCGAAGCGGAATCCCTCTGGGGCTCTAGCTGTGCGCCAGGGAGGAACTCTCAAAGAGGGTGATCTCCCATGAAGAAGGTCTACGTCCGTGTTGCGCTGCTTGCGACTG
>JADGON010000237.1 GCA_017882945.1 Acidimicrobiia bacterium
AATGATCGGCTCGCGCTCGCGTTCGTCGGGTGCGGTGCGATCGCCGAATGGCATCTGCACGCGATCAAGACGGGACTCCGCATCCAGGTCACCGCGGCGATCGACCCGGACCTCGACCGCGCTCGGGTGATGGCGGCCAAGGCCGGCGAAGGCGCGCGCCCGTTCGCGTCGTTGGCCGAGGCGGTCGAGTCCGGTGGCTTCACCGCGGTCGACGTCATGGTCCCCCACCATCTCCACGAGACGGTCGCGCTCGAGGCGTTCGACGCCGGGCTGCACGTGTTGCTCGAGAAGCCAATGGCCCCGACCCTGTCTGCCTGTGACCGGATCCTGGCCGCCGCGGCGAAGGCCGGCACTGCCTTCATGGTGGCGGAGAACGCGCAGTACTGGCCCGAGGTCGTGCTGGCCAAGCAGCTGGTCGACCAGGGCGCGCTCGGCGACATCATCACCGCGCGCGCGTGCAGCTTCGTGCCACCGCTCGACGAGTTCTTCGGTGGTGCGAGACCGTGGCGCTTCGACCGTCGGGCCGCGGGTGGTGGCATCGCGATCGACGCGGGCTCACACTGGATCCGGCCGCTGCGCATGTGGCTCGGCGAGATCCGGGAGGTCGTTGCCGCGCTCGGGCACCCGTTCCCGGGGATGGAGGGCGAGTCGCTCTGCCGATCGCTGTGCCGGTTCGACGGCGGCACGATCGCGGTGTACGACGCGCTGCTCGCGCCGGGCCCGCTCGGCCCCGAGCCGCTGTTCCGCATCACCGGCACGAAAGGCGAGCTCACGATCGAAGGGATCGGCCGCGTCAAGCTCTACGACGGCTCCGAACCGCGCGGCACGGTCGTCGGGCAGGGCAACTACCTGCAGTCCTACGAGGGTGAGCTCGCCGACTTCGCCGCGGTCGTGCTCGACGGCGCGACCCCGGCTGCCGGGCCCGAGCGGTCGATCGGCGAGCTCCGGGCCGCGCTCGCGATGTACCGCTCGGCCGAGTCCGACCGCTGGGAATCCGTCTGGGAGGACGCATGAGCGCAGCACCCACCTTCGACTTCACGGGGGCATCGGTGCTCGTCACCGGCGGCACCGCCGGGATCGGGTACGGGATCGCGAGCGCATACCGCGAGGCGGGTGCGACCGTGACGATCACCGGCACTCGGCCATCCGCCGACGACTACGACACTGCGCTTCAAGGCTTCCGCTACCTCCGGTGCCGGCTGGCGGATGCCGACGAGATCGCGGCCGTCGCCGCGAGCCTCGACCAGCTCGACGTCCTGGTGAACAATGCCGGCCAGGTCTACCCGGCCGGCGACGAGAACGACCCCGCCGGCTTCGAAGCGGCCCTTGCAGTGAACCTGACCGGCGCCTTCCGGTTCGCGACGGCGTGTCGCGACCTCCTCGTCGCCAGCAAGCTCGATGGTGGCGCAAGCGTCGTGAACCTCGCGTCGATGGCCTCCTACTTCAGCCTCGACGTCGCCCCCGGATACGCCGCCGCGAAGTCCGGTGTCCTCGGCGTGACCCGGACGCTCGCCGTCGCGTGGGCAAAGGACGGCGTCCGCGTCAACGCCGTCGCACCGGGCATCATCGACACGAACATGACGGCTCCGATGCTCGCGTTCGAGCCGATGAGCCAACCTCTGTTCGATCGGATTGCGCTCGGACGCTGGGGCACCCCGGATGACGTCGCCCCCACGGTGCTGTTCCTCACCAGTCCCGGCGCGCGCTACATCACCGGTCAGACGCTCGCCATCGACGGCGGCTTGTCGATCCACGGCTGACCTCGCGTGCTGCATCGCCGACTGCCCGTCGTCTGGCGCTCGGGGAGGTCGTCGCCGGTACCCTTGGGCCATGGACGAGATCGGGCACCCAGTCTTCGACGCCGACAACCACTACTACGAGGCACTCGACGCCTTCACCCGCCACCTCGACCCCCGGGTCGGGCCTCGGACCGTGCAGTGGGCCGAGATCAACGGCCGGCAGTACCACGTGGTCGGCGGCCGGGTGAGCCGCGCGGTGGTGAACCCGACGTTCAACCCGATCGCGAAGGCCGGTGCGATGCACGACTACTTCCGGGGCAACCCGGACGGCCGCAACCCCCTCGAGTTCCTCCGCGAGCGCGAGCCGATCCGGCCCGAGTACCGCAACCGCGACGCCCGCCTCGGCGTGATGGACGAGCAGGGCCTCGATCAGGTGTGGCTCTTCCCGACGCTCGGTGTTCTCTACGAGGAGCTCCTGAAGGAGGACCCCGAAGCCGTCACGATCACGTTCACCGCGTTCAACCGCTGGCTCGAAGAGGACTGGGGTTTCGCCTACCAGAATCGGATCTTCGCCGCGCCGTACTTCTCGCTCTGCGACGTCGACTGGGCCGTGCGTGAGCTCGAGTGGGCGCTGGACCGCGGTGCGCGCGTCATCTGTCTCCGGCCCGCCGCGGTGTTCACCGAGACCGGACCGCGCACCCCGGCGGACCCGATGTTCGACCCGTTCTGGTCCCGGGTCAACGAGGCCGGGGTGACGGTCGTCGCGCACGCCGGCGACAGTGGCTACACGTCGCACGGCTACGCGAAGGACGGGTTCTCGGCCGCGTTCGGCGAGGGAGCTCAGCGACCGTCGATCAAGATCCTCACGATGGAGCGTGCGATCTACGACTTCCTCGCGTCGCTCGTCTTCGACCAGCTGTTCCAACGATTTCCCGGCGTGCGGATCGCGTCGGTCGAGAACGGCTCGGAGTTCCTCTCCGACTTGTTCCGGAAGATGCGCTCGTGGCACCGCAAGATCCCCGGCTTCTTCCCCGAGGATCCGGTCGAGATCTTCCGGCGCAACGTGTGGATCAACCCGTTCTGGGAGGACGACGTGTACGAGATCGCCGAGCTCATGGGCGGCGACCGTGTGATCTTCGGCTCGGACTGGCCGCACATCGAGGGGATGCCCGAGCCGCTCGACTACGTGCGCGAGCTCAAGAACTTCGACGCCGAGA
>JADGON010000238.1 GCA_017882945.1 Acidimicrobiia bacterium
CGGGCACGGGCGGTACGAACGGCAACGCGTAGATCTGACCGTGTGGATGGGGGATGGTGGCACCGACGAGCACGCCACGGTTCTCGAAGACGAGGACGTATTCGACCTCAGGTCGCGCGAGCAGCACTTGCGTCCGCTCGGCCCACAGGTCGACCACACGGCGGGCTCCCTCCACGCCGATCGTCGCCAGCGATCCGACGTGGTCAGGGGAGTAGAGGAGGACCTCCGACGCGCCGCGCGCCGGCAGCGTCACGAACCCCGTCGCGTCCGCCAACGCGTTCTCGATATCGATCGGATCGCCCGGTGCGAACGGCGGCCAGCGATTGGCGAACGCGCGCACGGTGTACGGCTCCGGGGCTTCGAGCCCGCCGACGCAGAACGGGCAGTCGGAGGAGGTACTCGCGCCTCGAGGCGCGAGGTTCGGGCGCGCTTGGCGGTCGGCGACGATCGTCACCCATTCCCGGGTCAGTGGATCGAGACGGAGCTCGTTCCCACCGGAGCCGCTCACGCGAGCTGCGGGAGCACCTCGGCGGCGAAGCGGTCGAGGCCCTCGGTGTCGAACGGCGCGCGCATCGCGAGGATCAACCACTCGGCCCCGGCATCGCGGTACTGGCCGACACGGTCGACCATCTCGTTGACGCTGCCGGTGAGCACACCGGGGCGGACGAACTCGGCGATGTTGCCGAACTGGGCGTGGAGCGCCTGGTCACTGAACGCGAGCCCGACGTTGACCGAGCGCGTGATCTCCGCCGGGTCGCGCGACGCGCCCTCGCAGTGATGGTCGAGGACGCCGACCTTGCGCGCGTAGTCCTCGGGGGAGATGAACGGCACGTTCCAGCCGTCGGCGTAGCGCGCGGCCGTGCGGAGCGTGACCTTCTCGCCGCCGCCACCGATCCAGAGCGGGAGCCGCGCCTGCACCGGCTTCGGCTCGCAGCGCGCGTCGGTGAGGGTGAAGTGCTCTCCTTGGAAGTTCGTGACGTCCTGGGTGAGGAGCCCACGCACGCATTGGATCGCCTCCTCGACCTGGCGGAGGCGAACCGGGACCGGTGGGAACTCGATGCCGTACACGCGGTACTCGTCCGCGAGCCACCCGCCCCCGAGCCCGAGCGTGATGCGTCCGTCCGAGAGCTGGTCGAGGGTCGCCGCCGCGTTGGCGAGCACCGCGGGGTGCCGGTACCCGACCGAGTAGACGAGGCTCCCGCAGCGCACCCGTGACGTGGTCGCGGCCAGCGCGGCGTGCGATGCCACGGCCTCGAGGCAGTGCGGGTTCCCGGTGCCGTCGGCGGCGTAGAAGTGGTCCCAGATCGAGATCCACTCGAAGCCGAGGTCCTCGATGTGCAACCAGAGGGATTGCAGCTCGCTGATGCTCGTGTTCTGCAGGCCCGTGTGCACTCCGAACTTCACGCGGCGCAGGCTAGCGAACGGGAAGGCGCAGCGACCCGGAAGCGAGAGCCGACCTCCCCTACAGTGGGTGCGTGCTCGATGTCGATCAGTGGCCCACCTTGCGCGAGCCGGTGATGCTCGTAGCGCTCACCGGCTGGGTCGACGGTGGGCTCGCCGGGACCGGCACGCTGGCGGCGGTCGCGGAGGCGTTGGAGTCGCCGCGGAAGTTCGCTTCCGTGGACCTCTCGGACCTGCTCGACCTGCAACAGACCCGACCGACCGTCTCGCTCATCGACGGCGTGACGCGACGCATCGAATGGCCGTCGATCGACCTGGTCGCGGGCCGGGCCGGTCGTGACGTGGTGATCGTCGCCGGTCCCGAGCCGTCGGTGCGGTGGCGTGAGGTCACCTCGGACCTCGTGCAGGTCGCCCAGCACCTCGACGTCCAGCTCGCGGTGACGCTGGGCGGGATGCCCGCACCCGTGTCCCACCGCCGTCCGGTCAACGTCCTCGCGACCGCCTCCAGCCGCTCGGTGGCCCAGGAGGTCGGCGCGCTCCGGGGGGACTACTTCGGCCCGACGGGAGCGCAGACGGTGTTGCAGGTCGCGCTCGGAGACGCCGGGATCCGGGCCGTCGGATTCTGGGCGCAGGTCCCGCACTACGTCGCCGCGACTCCGTCGCCTCCCGCGATCCGGGCGATGCTCGAGCGGTTGCGCGAGGTCGCCGGGCTCACGGTGGATCTCCATACGCTCGACGAGGAGAGCGACGCATACCTCGAACGAGTCGAGGAAGGCTTGAGTGAGCGCCCCGACGTCGCCGACATGGTGCGTCAGCTCGAGGCGGAGAACGAGACCGACGAGTCGGTATCCGGTGAGGATCTCGCCCGTGAGATCGAGCGATTCCTGCGCGACGAGCGCTGAACGTCGCCACGAACAAGGAGAACATGAGTGAGTGTCGTGAAGATCAACGCGATCACAGTCGAGCCCGAGCGCGCGGATGAGCTGATCGCGCGCTTCGCTGCCCGTGCCGGCGAGGTGGGCGGGATGGACGGGTTCGAGGCGTTCGAGCTGCTCAAGCCGAACGACGATCGGAACCAGTTCCTCGTGTACACGCGGTGGCGCTCCGAGGAGGACTTCCTCGCCTGGGTGAACAGCCCGGCATTCGCCCACGGGCACAAGGCGCACAACAGCGACGGTCCCGTGAGCACCCACGCCGAGCTGTGGAGCTTCGAGGTCGCCCAACACGAACGGGTCGCGTCGGACTCATAGCCGTCATGACCGATGCGCTCGCCACACTGACGGGCCCGGGCGGCCCGTTCGAGATCGCCGTCGAGGACGTCCTGGGCAACCCGCTCCAGGTCTACCGCCGGCGACTCGGGTCGATGCGGGAGCTCGTCGCGAGCGCGGACGCCCGCGGTGACGTGGACTGGGTGGTGCAGGGCGACCGGCGGCTGACGTACGAGCAGCACAACGCGCTCGTGCGGCGCACCGCGGCCGCGATGCTCGATCTCGGCGTGCAGCCCGGTGATCGCGTCGCCGTGCTCTCGGCCAACAACGTCGAGTGGGTCGTGATGTTCTGGTCCTGTGCGGTGATCGGCGCGGCGTGCGTCCCGCTCAACGCGTGGTGGAAGGCCGAGGAGCTCGAGTTCGCACTGCGCGACTCCGGAGCCAAGCTGTTGTTCTGCGATCCGAAGCGCTGGGGGGTCGTGCGCGACGTCGTCTCGTCGCTCGACGCACTCGAGCACATCTTCGTGACGGAGCTGGAAACGCCCGACGGCCCGGCGCGCCCGGCGGTCGAGCTGTTCGCGTCGGAAGATCCGGGCGTGCTGCCCGACGTCGCCGTCCACGAGGACGACCTGCTCGCCATCCTCTACACCTCGGGCACGACGGGCCGGCCCAAGGGTGCCACCATCACGCACCGCCAAGCCCTGGCGAACCTGCAGAACCTCGCCTGCCTGGGCGCCATCGCGAATGCGCAGGGCGCCGCGGTCGGGCCGCGTGCAGGCGTGCAGACCGCGTACCTGCTCGTGGTTCCGCTGTTCCACGTCACCGGCGCGCTCTCCACCATGGTCCCGGCGTACGCGGCGGGCGGGAAGCTCGTGCTCATGCCGCCGGGCAAGTTCGACCCCGACGAGGCGATGGGCGTCATCGAGCGAGAGCAGGTCACGAGCATCGGTGGCGTGCCGACCGTCATGTGGCGGATCGTCGAAGCGGAGTCGTTCGACCAGTACGACCTGTCCTCGGTGAGCCGGATCGGGTACGGAGGTGCGCCGGCCGCGCCGGAGCTGGTCGAACGGATCCGGGTCGCGTTCCCGCAGGTGCGCGACACGCTCTCCACGGCGTACGGGCTCACCGAGACGGCGTCCGTCGCGACCTCGAACGCCGGCGAGGGGTACCTCTCGCATCCGAGCTCGGTCGGGC
>JADGON010000239.1 GCA_017882945.1 Acidimicrobiia bacterium
CTCGACCACGCGGGCTTCTTCGACCTGACCCAGAGCGACATGGCGAGCGAGCTGCGCAAGCGCACGATCCTCACGCTCGAGCAGATGGGCATCCCGGTCGAGTACTCGTTCCACGAGAACGGACCGAGCCAGCACGAGATCGACCTGCGCTACACCGACGCGCTGACCATGGCTGACAACGTCATGACGTTCCGCACCATCGTTCGGCAGGTGGCCCAGGATCTCGGTGTGCACGCCACGTTCATGCCCAAGCCGATCTCAGGGGCGTTCGGTTCCGGGATGCACACGCACATGTCCCTGTTCGAGGGTGACGTCAACGCGTTCCACGACCCCGGCGACTCGTACGGACTCTCCAAGGTCGCGAAGTGCTTCATCGCCGGCCTGCTCCACCACGCGAAGGAGATCACCGCGGTCACGAACCAGACCGTCAACTCCTACAAGCGCCTCATCGAGGGGTACGAAGCCCCCACCTACATCTGCTGGGCGCGCAACAACGAGTCCGCGCTCGTGCGGGTGCCGATCCCGAAGCGGGGCAAGGAGAGCAGCACCCGCGTCGAGTTCCGGTCGCCCGACCCGGCGTGCAACCCGTACCTCGCGTTCTCGGTGATGCTCGCCGCAGGGCTGCGAGGGATCGACGAGGGCTACGACCTCCCACCCGAAGCGACGAACAACATCTTCGAGATGACGGCGGAGGAGCGAGCGGTCGAGAACATCCAAGCGCTCCCCCAGTCGCTCTCGGAGTCACTCGACGTGATGGAGCGCTCCGAGCTGGTGGCCCAGACGCTCGGCGAGCACGTCTTCGAGTTCTTCATCCGGAACAAGCGCGATGAGTGGGACTCGTACAAGGAGCAGGTGACCCAGTGGGAGCTCGACCGCTACCTGGGATCGCTCTAGCCCATGGGTGAGGTCAAGGGGCCCGAACCTCTTCTTGCGTTTCCGGATCCGCCGCCTCCGCTGCTGGCCCAGACCCTGGACCTGGCGGGCTACGGCTGGAAGGCCGTCGAGAACGCGGCGATCGCGGTGCAGCACGAGCCGCGCGACGGGTGGGCGGGCGCGGTCATCGTCGCCGACGAAGACCCCGAGGGCGCGTTCGGCATCTGCCGCGCGCTGCGCAAGCGTGATGCGCCGCTCGAACCGGTGCTGCTGCTCATCAGTGGGGCGCAGCTCTCCGAGCTCGAGCTTCGTGAGGACCTCTTCGACGACTTCTGCCTCACGCCGTTCCACCCCAAAGAGCTCGAAGCCCGGATGCGCCACCAGTTCTGGCGCTCGGGGCGCGGGACCCGACCCGAGATCGTGGAGTACGGCGACCTCGTCCTGAACCTCGAGACGTACCAGGCCGCGTTCGGGCACCGGCCGCTCGACCTCACCTATATGGAGTACGAGCTCCTGAAGTTCCTCGCCACGCACCCGGGGAAGGTGTTCACCCGCGAGCAGCTGCTGTCGCGGGTATGGGGCTACGAGTACTACGGCGGCGCCCGCACGGTCGACGTCCACGTACGTCGCCTCCGGGCCAAGCTCGGCGAGGAGCACGCGAACCTGATCCAGACCGTGCGCTCGGTCGGGTACCGGTTCGGTCAGCCGCGCGCACTCGTGGGGCGCTGACCCACCGAGCGGTTGCTCAGGCGGGTCGACCCTCGGCCTGGGTCTCGGTGTCGTCGGCGAGGAGCCAGCCGACCAACGCGCTCCACACCGCGCCGCCAACCATGATGAGCACCGGGCCGACGAGCACCAGCGCGAGCACGACCAACACGACCCCAACCATGCTCAAATCCTACCCGTCGAGCGGTTGGTAGACCCACGCTTCGATCTCGACGTTCGCGCCGGCCGGAAGCGCGGCGACCTGCACCGTGGAGCGCGCCGGCTTGTGGCCACCGAACGCCTCGGCGTAGACGGCGTTCATCGCGGCGAAGTCCCCGAGGTCGGTGACGAACACCGTGGTCTTGGCCACGTCGGCGAGCGTCGCCCCGCAGTCTTCGAGCACCGCGGCGATGTTGGTCAGCACCTGCCGGCACTGCGCAGTGGCGTCACCCTCGACGAGCTTGCCGGTCGCGGGATCGAGCGGAACCTGACCCGCGAGGACGAGCCAGTCCCCTGCCCGCACTGCCGCGGAGTACGGGCCCGCGACGGGCGGGGCGTTCGGAGTGGAAACCGGCTGGGGACCGAGAGGTGAAGTCACCTCCGGAGCATACGGGCGGCGCGGGTGCCACGAGCGGGGAAGCTCTCCGGTCGCGCTCCCTCCGACCGGGCGAGCGCGTTCCACGTCGCGGCGGCGACGGCCGCGAACACCGCATCCGACGACCGCGCTCGCGGCGGGCCCGGGTCGTGCACGATCGTGACATCGATCGGCGGCGTGTCCTTCGCTCGGATCACTCCGAACGACCGGATCGTGAGATCGTGCACCTCTCCGGTCTCGGAGTCGACCGAGAGGCCCTCGGTCAGCACCCAGCCGAGCGCCATGTGCGCGGCACCGATCGCATAGGAGCGCAACACCACCTCGTCGAGCGGATCCCCCGCGGCGACACGCACCTCGACACGGGCGAGCGCTCCCGTCTCGGGGTTGATGACGACGCGCGCGCCGGCAAGCGATTGCTCGTTCGGCACCATCACGACGTTGTCGAGGAACACCGCAGTCGCGCGGTCATCAGGAAGATGCGCGGCTCGGTCGAAGCCGGCGGCGTCCAGCGCACCCTCCTGAAGCACACACAGCTCGGCGAACACCGCGGCGCGCACCGCGTTGGACGTCGGCGGACCTACGAGTGCGGTCCGCACGATGTTGGCAGTGGAATCGAGACCGAGGTAGAGGGGGGCAGCCAGATCTTGGGCCCGCATCTCACCTGCGCACTCACCTTCGATGTGCAACGTGTCATCGCGCAGCACCGCGCTCCCGGAGAACGGTGGGCGCTTCGGTCCGAGTCGCACGACGTCCTCGCGCGAGAACAGCACCCGGACCGTGCGGCCGAGACGGTCTGCCAGCTCACGCGCCGCGCCCGGTGCGGGCGAGTGGACCTTGCCGCCGAACGCACCGCCGTTCGCCAGCGGTCCCGCGGGCTGGCCTCCAGGAAGACACCAGGATGCATCAGGCTCGAGGTAGGCGGGCTCGACCCAGCTCGTCGCAAGGCGCACACCACCCTCGGGAAGCGGCGGTGCGGCAAGCGGAGGTACCGCGTCGACCGTGGTCCGGCGGCCCTGCACCTTGCCCGCGAGCTCTCGTGCTTCGAGCAACGAGCCGGCGATGACCCACTCGATGCCGGCGGCCTCGGTGCTGGGCGCGTCGCTCCCCGGCGGCCGTGGGACCGCAACGAGCGCATCGCGTGGCGCGGTGTCATCGGCGAAGCCACCATGGCCCAAGGCAACGTCACTCCCGACGCGCTGCGCGACGCCGCCCTCCAACGCCGCGCGCGCTGCTGCCGCGTCCAGCCCCGGCCGCGACGACGGTTCGCCCACCTCGGTGACCGCGTCGATGACCGTGCGCCAGCCCGTGCACCGGCACAGGTGCGCGGCCAGCGCCCGATCCAGCCCGATCGGCGTGACCGGACCCTTCGCGCGCAGCGCGGCGGCACGGACGATGATCCCCGGCGTGCAGAACCCGCATTGCGAGCCGCCGGTGGCCAGGAAGGCGGCCGCGATGGCGTCGCGCTCGACCGCGGGAAGCCCGTCGACCGTGGTCACGACTCGGCCCGCGATCCGGGCGACGGGCGTGACGCACGCCACTCGGGCATCGCCGTCCACGAGGACGGTGCAACACCCGCATTGCCCCTGGGGCGCGCACCCGTCCTTCACGCTGACGATGCCCAACCGCTCGCGCAGCACCGAGAGCAACGTCTCTCCAGGTGCGGCATCCACCTCTACCTGCGCGCCGTCGCACGTGAACTGCACCCGACCGGACATTCACACCTCCTGCGCGGGAGGATAGGGGCATGCCTTCCCAAGCCATGAGCCGCCGCGCGTTCCTGGCCGTCGGCGGGGGAGCTCTGCTCCTCGCGGCGTGCGGTGGCTCGTCGTCGAGCTCTTCGAAGAAGTCAGCTGCCTCTCGTGCATCCGGCGCGGCCGGGCTCAGCGCATTTCGCATGGAGATCGAGCCGTACGTCTCGATGACGCCCCAGCGGTTCGCGTTCATCCTCATCAAGAACAGCAACCAGGGTTATGCCAGTGGCCCGGCCGCATCGATCTCGATCGCGCCGCCCGGTGGCTCGTTCGGAGCTGCGATGCCCGCGACGCTTCACACCGACGGACTGCCACCCGGACGCGGCGTCTACGTCGTCGAGCCGACGCTCAACGTCGCGGGCAATTGGCGCGGCAAAGTGAAGATCGACGGTCACGGCGAAGTCGAGCTCGCGTTCCCTGTGAGCGCGAACCCGGACACGCCGATCGTCGGCTCCATGGCGCGCGTCGTGCCCACCCCGACCGAGGCCGCGCCGATGGGTGTGAATCCGCTGTGCACCCGAACCGACGACAAGAACAAGGCCGCGCCGTGCGCGTTCCACACGACCTCGCTCGACCAGGTGGCCGGAAAGGGCAAGCCCGTCGTCGTGATGTTCGCGACGCCGGCGCGATGCCAGAGCCGGTACTGCGGACCGGTGCTCGATCAGCTGATCGCCACCGCCCCGCAGTACCAGGACCGCGTCACGCCGATCCACGTCGAGATCTACAAGGACCTGACGAGCAACGACCTCGTGCCCGCCACCGACACCTGGCTCGGGATCAGCGGCGAGCCGTGGATCTTCGCCATGGACGGCACCGGCAAGGTCACCGGTCGGCTGAGCGGCGCATTCGCGACCGACGAGATCCGCACCCTGCTCGACCGCGCCATCGCCTGACCGCCCGCGAGCGCATGCTCGGCTCGCTCAGCGAACCAGCTCGGCTTCCGCGCTCCGAGAAGGAACCGGCGTCAGGAGAAGGACTCGCCGCAGCCGCAGGTGCGCTCGGCGTTGGGGTTCGTGATGTGGAACCCGGCGCCCTGGAGGCCGTCCTTGTAGTCGAGCGACCCACCGGCCAGGTGCTGGAACGAGGCGGGGTCGATGACGACGGTGACACCGGCCTTCTCCGAGCGGATGTCGTCGTCGGCCTGGTCGGCGTCGAAATACATCTCGTAGCTGAAGCCCGAGCACCCGCCGGGGCGCACGGCGACCCGCAGAGCCAGGTCGGGGGTGTCTTCCGCCTCGATCAGGCTCTTGACCTTCGCGGCGGCGGCGTCGGTCAGCGCGAACTGCTGGCGGGCGTCGGTCAGGCTGAGACTCGTCATTGTGCTGGCCTCCGGGGGCTGATGCGGCTTCTAGGTTACCGCGACCACGACATGGCACGGATCCGGCTCGTACAACGTCGAGAAGCCGACAACGCTTCCCTGGCCGGCTTGATCGACGACTCCCTCGCACAGGCCCCGGTGCAGGTTGCACACGAGCTCCGGATAGGCCTCGGCCAGCTCCCGGAACGGGCAGTGGAGGAAATCGATGCGGGCGGTGCCGTCGGGGCCGATGTCCTCGTCGGCCGCGGGCTCGAAGCCCAGCCGGGCGAGCTCGGCGGCCAGCGAGTCGAGACACGACCGGCTCGGGGTGCGCTTTCCGGCTTCGAGGCCCCAGGCCCGGCCGGTCGCCGTGGCCGCTTCGGCATTCGCGCCCATCTGCTCGGCCATCGCAGCGAGCAGACCGGCGAGCAGGGCGTGCGCCGGCGGGTCGAATCCGAGCCCCGGTGCACCGGCCGCGAGCGAGTAGAGGTGCTGGGGCCGGCCGACCGTCCCGCGGTGGATGGCCTCGACGTCCACGAGACCGGCTTCACGCAACCGCTCCAGGTGCAACCGGACGGTGTTGGCGTGCAGACCGAGCGCATCGGCGAGGTCTTGGGCGGAGAGCGGCGTGGTGGACGTAGCCAGCTCGCGGTACATCGCGAAGCGCGTCTCATCGCCCAGAGCCTTCAGGACCTCAAGCTCCATCCCTTGACCGTACCGTCGCGCGGGGCATATTTTCAAGACGTAGGCTGTTTTTATTCAATACATGGACACTGAGCCGGTCGATCCCCGCGATCCCGAGGCACCTCCCGCCTCTGCGGCGCCCTCTCCCGAGGACGTTCGCCGCATGCTCGCGGGTGTGATGGACCCGGAGCTGCACGCCAGCATCACCGACCTCGGCATGGTCGATGACGTCTCGGTCGCGCCGGACGGCCGGGTCGTGGTCAACGTCGCGCTGACCACGTTGGGCTGCCCGCTGCGAGCCGAGATCAAGAAGGAAGTCCAGTCCAAGGTGCGTGGCCTCCCCGGCGTCACCGAGGTGGACGTCCACTACATCGAGATGACCCAGGAGCAGCGCACCGCGGCGATGCAGGCCGCACGTTGGAACGCGCGCGAGAACGCGCCGACGACGGAGATCTCGGCCACAACCCGCGTCCTCGCGATCGCGAGCGGCAAGGGCGGGGTCGGCAAGAGCTCGGTCACCGTCAACCTCGCGGCAGCACTCGCGGCGCGCGGATTGCGCGTCGGGATCCTGGACGCGGACATCTGGGGCTTCAGCGTCCCGCGCATGCTCGGCATCGAAGGACGCCTGGCCGGCGAAGACGGCAAGATCCTCCCGAACGTCCTCGCGGCGCCCGACGGTGACGGCGCGCTCGCGGTCGTGTCGATGGGATTCCTCGTCGACGACGAGAGCACCGCGCTCATGTGGCGCGGGCTGATCCTCACCAAGGCACTCGAGCAGTTCCTCACCGACGTCCGCTGGGGTGACCTCGACTACCTCCTCGTGGACATGCCACCGGGGACCGGGGACGTGCAGATGGGCCTCGCGCGGCTGCTGCCCCAGACCGAGATGCTGGTGGTCACCACTCCTGCCCTCGCCGCGCAGAAGGTCGCCACGCGGGTCGCCGACATGGCGCGCCGCACGTACCTCAAGGTCGTCGGTGTGGTCGAGAACATGAGCGAGTTCGTGGCACCGGACGGGCAACGGTTCGCACTCTTCGGCTCCGGCGGCGGCGCCGCGCTGGCCGGGGAGATCGGCGCGCCCCTCGTCGCGTCGATCCCGCTCGAGCCCGCGGTCTCCGAAGGCGGCGACGCCGGCACGCCCGCGGCGTGGGCCGACCCCGAGAGCCCCGCCGGCCGGGCATTCCACCAGCTCGCGGGGCGCATCGCGGAGGAGCTCCTCCCGCCGGTGGAGATGGCCGGCTGCACCGCCCGCATCTTCGAGCTCGCCACCGCCAACCTCGCCGCGGTCGACGCCGCGCGCGCGAGCCAGTCGTAGGCGAGGAGCTGGGTGTCGGGCTTCACCGAGTGGTTGGCCGAGCTGCCGTCCGCCGTGCTGTTCCTGGGGTTCGCCGCCGTCGGGATCACGCTGACCCTGGCCGCCGACCTGATGTTCCGCCGTCGGCTCAAGGACAACACCCGTACCGAAGCCGGTCGCACCGCCGCGATCATGCTGGGGGTGCTCGCGAACATCTACGCGGTCTTGATCGCCTTCGTCATCGTGCAGGGTTGGGGGAACCTTCAACAGGCCCAGACCTACGTCGATGCGCAAGCAACCGCGATGACCGAGATCCGTGAGAACTCCCAGGTGCTCGGCGCGCACGACGCGAGGCCCATCAACGAGGCGCTCGACGCGTACGCCCGGTCGGTCCTGCGCGACGACTTTCCGGCCATGGAGCAGCACGGTCACCGCAGCCCGGTGACCACTGCGAAGCTGGGGGACCTGTTCGCAACCGTGCGCGTCGTCACGCCGGTCGGTGCCGCGCAGACCTCGTTCTACAACCAGATGGTCGACCGTCTCGACAACATCGTCGTCGCCCGCCAGGCCGCGGTGACGGCGTCGGACGGCTCACTGCCCGCGCCGCTCTACCTGCTCCTCGCGCTCGGGGGAATCGTGGTCGTCGCGCTCGCGTGCGTGCTCGACAGCAAGCATCGACGATCGCACGTGATCATCGTCTGCTCGATCGCGGTCGTCATCGCGTTCATGTTCGCGATCGTCGTGAGCTTCGATCATCCGTTCACCGGGAGCATCGCGGTGACCGAGCGGCCGATCCGGCAGTTCCTGCTCGCGCCGACGACGCCGTAGGAACGCGCGGTCGAGTCAGGCGATCTTCCAGGCCGACTTCGCACTCGTCCCCGCGACCTTGCCTTCCGCGCGCAGCTTCAGGAGATGCGAGTGCACCTGCTTGGCCGCCACTTCGAGCAGGGGCTCGGGTGTGTCCGGATAAAGCGTCGCGACGATGTCGCTGATCTTCGCCGGACCCTTCTTCAGGATCTTGAGGATCTGCTTCTCACGGGCGAGCCGGTGCTGGAGGTACTCGTCGATGCGCGCCCGCGGCTCTTCGATCACGTCGCCGTGACCGGGCGCGATCTTCGAGAGCCGCATCTTGCGCAGCCGCTCGAGCGTCCCGATGTACTGCGCCATGTCGCCACCGGACTTCGGGGAGACGACCGAGTACATCCCGTCGAGGATGGTGTCGCCGGTGAACAACATCCGCTCCTCGTCGAGATAGAAGCAGAGGTGGTTCGGGGCGTGTCCGGGGGTGTGCAGGACCTCGAGCCGGAACTCGGTGCCGTCGATCGTGTCGCCGTCCGTGATGGTCCGGTCCACCTTGAGGTCGGGGTCCCGCTTGCTGAAGGCGAGCACCTCGGCCCCCGTTGCCTTCACCAGCGCCGCCGTCGCGGGTGAGTGGTCCGGGTGCGTGTGGGTGAGCAGCACCCAACGCACGCGCTCACGCATCGACGCGCCGACGATGGCATTGACGTGCTTCGCCAGGTCCGGACCGGGATCGATGACCGCGACTTCGTCGATGCCGACCAGATAGGTGTTCGTGCCGGGACCGGTCATGTGGCTCGGGTTCGCGGCCACGATGCGGCGCACGAGCGGCGAGAGCGCGCTCGGCACCTCGGGCGTCATGTCCGGCATCAGGCTGCCCCCAACGCGTCGTCGGCGCCGCCCGGGAGCACGAGGCGGTGTTCCCCCTCTTCCTGGATGACGCGCGGCTGGTTCGTGGGTGGCACGTCGGTTGCCCGCTTGACCGCGTCGAGCAGATCCGCGGAGCGCGCGAACCGACCGAGTGCTTCGAGGCTCTTGCGGGTCGGGAAGATCAGCTCGAGCTCGCCGCGGTCGGCCGCGGCGAGCGCGTCGGCGGGGCGAATCCAGATCGACTCGACGGTCTCGCCCTCGTCGTGCGCGTAGGCATGCCCCTCCGGGGCCGCGGCCACGAAGAACCACGTGTCGTAGCGACGATGGTTTCCTTCGGGGGTGATCCAGTGGGAGAAGACCTCCATCTCACCGATGTCGAGCACGAGATCCTCGGACTCGATCATCGCCCCGAATGTGAGTGACCCCGCATTGAGCTGCGCCCGGAGGGTCTCGAGGTGCGGCTGCGAAGGGTCCACGAGCGCACCGGTCACCGCCGATCGCGCCAGCAGGACGCCGGCCTCCTCGAACGTCTCGCGCACGCCGGCGACCCAGAATCCGAGGCCGCCCCGGTCCAGACCGAGCTGAGCGCTGGCCTCCGCGTCGCCACGATCGGGGCAGCGGGCCAGGATCGCCTCGGACCGATCCCCCGGATCGATCGCACCGCCGGGGAAGACGTACGCGCCGCCGACCCAGTCGGCATTGAGGTTCCGCCGGAGCATGAACACCTGAAGATCCGGGTCATCACGCACCAGCATGACGGTGGCCGCTTCCCGAGGCGTCACCATTGGCCGCGCCGGCTCACCACAGACGGCACCGACGTACGCGTAGGGAAGCCACGCCCGAAGTCTACCGGCGACCCGGCCCGAAAATTCCGGGCCCGCTGACGATCTGGTGAACCTGAAGCGGGTGCCTCAGCCGGCCCGAGCCGCGAGCAGCTCCCGGCGTTCGTGCTCGTTGAGCCCACCCCAGATGCCGTGTGGCTCCCGGATGTCGAGGGCGTAGTCGAGGCAGGCTCGCTGCACCGAGCAGGTCGAGCAGATCAACTTGGCCTTCGTCTCCCGGGCCTCCCGCTCCTCTTTGCGCTCGCTCGAGGTGGGCGGAAAGAACAGGGTCGACTCTGGGCCCCGGCAGGCTGCGCGCAGCTGCCAGGTCTCGTTCACGGTCTGGATGCCCACGGTAGGGCCCTCCTCGGGCTCGGCCGCCCCTCTCCACCGGCGAACCTACTCCTGGGTCGGACGACCCACAAGAGTCGAGTTTGGGCAGGTCAGAGGCAAGTTTCGCCCGTGTCCACCACTACCGGCACGGCTCGGGCACCACGCTGCGGGCCCGCGGCTCAGGACGCTGCGTCGCCCCGATCCGGGTCGGTAGTGGTCTTCTTCGGGCTGCGGTCGCGGTAGTCGCGGGCACCACCGGACTCCGGCTCCACTTCCAACACGAGCCCGTCGACCTCGATCACGCGGATCTGGTCGCCTGCCTTGATCGGCGTCGCCCGGTTCGTACGGGCGCGCCAGCGGGCGTCACGAATGAGCACCACGCCATCGGGCGCGACGTCGACGGCCGCGGTGCCGAGCTCCCCCACCAGTCCTTCGCGGCCGATCGTCGGCGTGGAGAACCGCGAGCGGACGGCAACGGGCATCGCACCGACCATGAACGCCACCGTGCTGACGATCATCAGCACGAGCACCCACCAGTGGACGTCCAGGCGCGACGAGCCGCCGTAGAGAAACAGGGAACCGACGATGAGCAGGACGGTCGCGATGGCCGTCCATGCGAGTGGTCGACCGGCCTGCACATCGATCGCGTAACCGATCATCGCGAACAGGATGAGCCCGAGCGCCCACCACGTGACCGGGAGATGCGAGAAGCCGACGAAGGCGCCGATCAACCCGATCGCACCCGCGCCGCCGGCGAGCCCGACGCTGATGGTGAAGAACTCGAAGACGATGAGCGCGAGCCCGACGACCAGGAGCAGGTACGCGATCGACGGGCTCGTCAGCGTGTGCACCGCCTGGCCCGGAAGGTCGAGCTTGCGGAACCGGATCTGCTGGTTGGGTTGGCGGCGGCGGTCCGTGCCCTTGCCGATCACCTTGGCCGTCGACAGCTTCACCGGACCGGCCGCGGTCTGCACCGTCTTGCCGTCGAGGTTCACGATGAAGTCGCCGAGCGTCGGGCAGCCGGGCACGTCGGGGCACACCCGATTCGTCGCGCCGATCCGCACGGCTTCGCTCGACGAGAGCGAACGCCGCGCCATTGCGCGCCCACCGGCCGCACTCCGACCGTTCGAGTGGTTGATGGCACCCATGTCGTGGAGAGAGGAGTCCGCGCGCCTTGAGTCCGGCTCGTCGAGTCGGAGCGGGTCCGCGGGTCCGATGGAGGAGCCGTTCGAGACTGCGGTCACCGGCGCCGCGCTGGCCAGCAGCGCCGCGATGCCCTTGGCCTTGCCGCCCGAGGGACCGACCCAGACGGCGATCGGCACGCGCGAACCGCGGATGGCGCGCAGGAGCGGTGCCGGGTCCACGTCGACCGCTCCTCCGGACGCGACCTTGATGACGAGCAGCGATGTGGGGTTGCGATTCGCGTCGCGAATCGAGTCCCGGATCAGTGCCGCGTTCGGCGGATCGATGAGCCCGTCGACCTGGATGACCGCGATGCCCGCCTTTGCGTCGCCCCGGGCGGCACGCGCCTGCGCACCCGCGACCGCATTCGGGAGCAGCGCGCCCAGCGCCACCACACCGAGCACGATTCCCAGCCCGAGCCGGCGCGCGCGTCGCGGCCGGTTGCCGGAATCGATCCAACTCAGACGGCGCATCATGGCTCCCGTAGCATCGGTGTGATGGAGCTTGCGCAGTTCTGCTCCACCTCCCGGGTGATCATCGTGGCGGGCAAGGGTGGCGTGGGCAAGACAACCGTCACCGCGACACTGGCTGTCGCAGCTGCCCGCACGGGCATGAGCGTGCTGATCGTGGAGGTCGAGGGCAAATCGGGGCTCGCCGCCGCGTTCGACCGCCCCAGCCTCGGCTACGAGGAGAGCGAGCTGGCCCCCGGGGTTCGGGGCCGAACGCTCACCCCCGACGCGGCCCTCGTCGACTGGCTGCAGGGCAACGGCCTGAAGCGAGTGTCCAAGCGACTGGTCCAGACCGGTGCGCTCGACATCGTGGCCACCGCCGTTCCGGGCATGAAGGACATCCTCGTGCTCGGCAAGGTGAAGAGCCTCGACCTGCAGCGCAGCGCCGACCTGATCATCGTCGACGCCCCGGCCGCCGGGCATGCGATCACCTTCCTCACCTCGGCTCGAGGCCTGCTCGACGCGGTGAGCGTCGGTCCCGTCCGCAAGCAGGCGACCGACGTGGTCGAGCTGCTGAGCGACCCTGAGCGCTGCCGCGTCCTGCTGGTCACGATCCCCGAAGAGACGCCGGTCAGCGAGCTGGTCGACACCGCGTTCGCGATCGAGGACCGCACCGGGGTCAGCCTCGGACCGGTCGTCGTGAACGGCTGCTACGAGGACCTCGCGGTCGGCGCGAACGGTGACAGGGCGAGCCACCAGCTCGGAGCGGACGACGCGGTCACCGCGGCGAGCATCCAGCGCGACGCGGACCTGCTCGACGTGTTCGTGTCCGATCGCGAGGCCCGCGATCTCGCGCGCGCCGCCGCGTTCCGCTCGGAGCGCGCCGCGATCCAGACGCATCAAGCCGACCGGCTCGGCCAGATGCTCCCGCTCCCCCAGATCCGGCTGCCGTTCCTGTTCACCGCGGACCTCGGCATGCGCGAGATCGAGCGGCTCGCGGACGCATTCACCGCGGGCGTGGGCGCGCTGTGAGCATCCGGGAGCTCGCGGAGGTCGTCGAGCAGGGCCATGTCGTGGTCTGTTGCGGTAGCGGGGGCGTCGGGAAGACGACGAGCGCCGCGGTGCTCGCGATGGAGGGCGCGCGGCGCGGGCGTCGTGCGCTCGTCGTAACGATCGACCCGGCCAAGCGGCTGGCCAGCGCGCTCGGGCTGGACGAGCTCTCGAACGAGCCGCGCGAGATCGCGACCGACCGCTGGGACCCGAAGGGCGAACGCCGCTCGGGTGGCGCGCTCTCGGCGATGATGCTCGACACCAAGTCCACGTTCGACGGGCTCGTGACCCGGTACGCGTCGTCCCCCGAGCAGACCCGGCGCATCCTCGAGAACTCCTTCTACCGCAACATCTCGTCCGCGCTCTCCGGAACCCAGGAATACATGGCGATGGAGAAGCTGCACGAGCTGCACGAAGAAGGCGGGTTCGACCTCATCGTCGTCGACACTCCACCGAGCCGGCACGCGCTGGACTTCCTCGACGCGCCGCAGCGATTGCTCCGGTTGCTCGACAACCGCATCTTCCGGCTGCTGATGGTGCCGACCAGGACCGGCCTGCGGATCGCAGGCGCCGCGGTGCAGGCGTTCCTGCGCACGATCTCGCGGGTCGTCGGCTCCGAGGTCGTCAACGACATCGTTGCGTTCTTCCGCGCGTTCGAAGGCATGGAGGAGGGGTTTCGCGAGCGGGCCAAGAAGGTCGTGCAGCTCCTCGGCGAACCCGAGACGCGATTCGTGCTCATCACCTCACCCCGGCGTGACGCGGTGGAGGAGGCACGGTTCTTCGCGGAGAAGATCGGCGACCACCACCTCGCCGTCGACGCGTTGATCGTGAACCGGGTTCACCCCCGGTTCGGCACCGAGCACTCGTCCGGCTTGCGGGCCCGGGCCCAGTCCCTCCGCGACCTACGGGTCGGGAAGGAAGCCGTCGAGGCGCGCGAGCGGCTGGCCGCCCGGTACGAGAACCTGGCCGACTTCAACGAGATCGCGGAGCTGGAGCGCAGCCACCTCGAAACCGTCCGGGTCCGGGTCGGCTCCGCGGCCATCGCGTACGTCCCCTACCTCGCCCACGACGTCTACGACTTCGACGCACTCGCCGCGGTCGGCCAGCTGCTCTTCTCGAGCGCCGGCGACCCGGGGCCGCTCGAGGCCGGAGCCGACGAGTAGCGTTCGGCGCCGTGGAGACCATCCTCGTCGCAGCCGAAGCCTCCTGGATCCGGGACCAGGTCCAGGTGGCCTTCGTCGAGCCCGGCCAGCGCGTCGTCGAGGTCCAGCGGGGCCAGGACGTGCGTGATGCCGTCAGCGAGTACGAGCCGAGTGTCGTCATCCTCGACATGCAGATCGGCAACATGGGCGGGATCGCGGTGGCCCTCGACATCCGCCTCGAGCAGGGCGAGGGTCGGATGCCCGAGACGCAGATCCTCCTGTTGCTCGACCGCGAGGCGGACAAGTTCCTCGCCGGACGCTCGGACGTGGACGGCGTGCTGGTGAAGCCGATCGACGCGGGGCGGTTGCGCCGCGCGGTGAAGAACCTGCTCCCGTCGAGAGTGGCCACGGTCGCGGCGGCTGCCGCAGCAGGCGCCGAGCCCATCCTCCCGCCGTGGGAGGAGACCTCGGCACCGTTCGAAGCGGAGCCGGACGCGGTCGACCCGGTGGATCTCGCCCCGGAGGCGTAGAGACCCGGGGACTACACTCCTCCGGCTTACGGGATGTGGCGCAGTTTGGTTAGCGCGCAGCGTTCGGGACGCTGAGGCCCGGGGTTCAAATCCCCGCATCCCGACTCAGTTTCTTGGGTCTGAACGTCGCGTTCTGGCCCACCTGGAATCAGGTGTTGAGCAGGAGCTCGGCCATCTGGACGGCGTTCAGAGCGGCGCCCTTGCGCAGGTTGTCGCCGGTCACCCAGAGGTTGAGCGTGTTCGGCTGCGACGGGTCATTGCGCACCCGGCCGACGAGCACCGGGTCGATGCCCGCAGCTTCCAGGGCCGTCGGAGCACCGTCACCGTCGTCGACGAGCACGACCCCGGGGGCCGAGGCAAGCAGCTCGACCGCCTCGGCGCGGCTCAGCGGATCGTGGAACTCGAGGTTCGCCGTCATCGCGTGGCCGACGTACACCGGCACCCGCACGCAGGTGACCGTGACGCGCATGGCGTCGTCATGGAGGATCTTGCGGCTCTCGTAGACGAGCTTCCACTCCTCGGACGTGTACCCCTCCTCCTTCATCGACCCGGCGAGCGGGATCACGTTCCCGGCGATCGGCTTCGACCACACCTCGCCCGGCACGATCAGCCCGTCGATCGTCGCGGCGCGGCGCAGCTGCTCGGTCGCGCCGTCGAGCTTCGCCCACTGGCCCTCGAGCTCCTCGATCCCGAGGATTCCGGCGCCCGAGACCGACTGGTAGGTCGAGACCACCATGCGGTCGATGCCCGCGGCCCGGTGCAGGGGCGCAACCGCGGTGGCCAGCACCATCGTCGTGCAGTTCGGGCACGACGCGATGCCCTTCGGCAGGTCACGCAGGTCTTCGGGGTTGACCTCGGCCACCACCAGCGGCACGTCCGGGTCCATGCGGAACGCCGCCGAGTTGTCGACGACCTTCGCGCCCGCGGCCGCCGCAACCGGCGCCCACTCGAGCGCCAGCGGGTCGTCCACGTCCACGATCACCAGATCGAGTCCGTCGAAGCACCCCGGCTTCAGGACCTCGCACGTCACCTCGCGGCCGGCGAACGGCAGCCGGCGACCTTCCGACCGAGCCGACGCGTACACCCGCATCCCGTCCACCGGGAACGCCCGCTCCTCGAGGATCCGCAGCATCTCCTGACCGACCAGACCGGTCGCGCCGATGACCCCGACGTTCACGCTCACGACGCCTTCTCCAGCTCGAACGCCGAGTGCAGCGCGCGCACCGCGGTTTCGACATCGGACTCCTGCACGACGCACGAGATCCGGATCGACGAGGTGCTGATCATCTCGATGTTCACGCCCTCGTTCGAGAGCACCTCGAACATCTTGGCGGCGACGCCGGGGTTCGTCTTCATCCCTGCACCGACGAGGGTGACGCGCGCGACGCCCGCGTCATAGGAGACGCCACTCGCCTCGATCTCTGCCGCGACCTTCTCCATGACGGTGAGGCCGCGGTGGAGGTCGTCGCGCGGGACCGTGAACGAGATGTCGGTGTGGCCCGCGGTCGAGACGTTCTGCACGATCATGTCGACGTTGACCGACTCGTCGGCAAGCGCACGGAACAGGGCGGCAGCCACACCGGGACGGTCGGCAACCTGGGTGATCGTGATCTTGGCCTCTGACGTGTCGTGGGTGACACCGGAGATGATCGCCTCTTCCATGGTGGGGTCCTCCTCGACCACCCAGGTGCCGGGCTCCCAGGTGAAGCTCGAGCGCACGTGGACGGGAACGTTGTAGTTGCGCGCGAACTCGACCGAGCGCAGCGCGAGCACCTTGCCGCCGGTCGCGGCCATCTCGAGCATCTCGTTGAAGGACACCCGCGCGAGCTTGCGCGCCTCGGGCACAACACGCGGGTCCGCGGTGAACACCCCGGACACGTCCGTGTAGATCTCGCAAACCTCCGCCCCCAAGGTCGCGGCCAGCGCGACGGCGGTGGTGTCCGACCCGCCCCGGCCGAGCGTCGTGATGTCTCGCGTGGTCGAGATCCCCTGGAATCCGGCAACGACCGCGACCGCGCCCGCGGTCAGCGTCTCGCGGATGCGATCGCCCTTGACCTCGAGGATCTTGGCCTTGCCGTGGACGGTGTCGGTCACGATCCCGGCCTGCGACCCGGTGAAGCTCACGGCGTGGACGCCGTGGTCCATGATCGCCATGCAGAGCAGGGCCATCGAGATGCGCTCGCCCGCCGTGAGGAGCATGTCCAGCTCCCGGCCGTGCGGGTCCTGGGACACGTCGTTGGCCAGCCGCACGAGGTCATCGGTGGTCTTGCCCATCGCGGAGACCACCACGATCACCTGGTTTCCCTGGCGGTGGGTGCGCACGATGTGCTCCGCCACCGCACGGATCCGGTCGGGGTCGGCGACCGACGTCCCGCCGTACTTCTGAACGACCACTGGCACGCGACAAGGCTAGGCGCGCCCCGCGACCGGGCTCGAAGGATATGGATGACCGTTCTCTGCCAGAATGCTCCTTCCGGTCTCTGGGGGGAGTGGTCAGAATGCGGCGCACGCGGTTGACGGCATTGGGGCTCGCCGTCCTCATCGGCTTCGGGCTGTTGCCCGCGGCGTCATCGGGAGCCACGACGCCCGCAGGCCCGGTGCCGTTCATCGTGCGCGGCAGCGTGCACCAGGTCCACGTCATCGGCGCGCCGGCGAATGCGCCGCTGCTCCTGCGCCACGAGGGCAAGACCATCCAGTCCGTCAGCACCGACGACCTCGGCGGCTACCTGTTCCGCAACGTCGACTCCGGCACCGGCTACACGGTCGTGCAGAACGGCCCGCCCCGCTACGAGTCCGCTCCCGTGCGCGTGCTCTCCGCAGACGAGAAGCCCCCGCAGTCCCTCTACTCCGGCCAGCGCCTCGAGGTGAACAACCTCAGCGCGACGAGCGGGTACGGCTACATGACGACCCGCGACGGCACGACCCTCTCCGTGCAGGTCGTGCTGCCGGGCCCGGCCGACCAGGGCCCCTACCCGTCAGTCGTCGAGTACTCGGGCTACGACCCGTCGAGCCCGACCACCAGCCAGCCCCAGTACAAGCTCCTCGCGCCCGCGCTCGGCTTCGCGTGGATCGGCGTGAACATGCGCGGCACCGGCTGCTCGGGCGGGGCGTACAACTTCTTCGAGAACCTCCAGTCGCTCGACGGCTACGACGCGATCGAGACCGTCGCCGCGCAGCCGTGGTCGACCGGCCGGGTGGGCATGGTCGGCATCTCCTTCGCCGGCATCAGCCAGCTCTTCGTGGCCCGCTCGCAGCCGCCGCACCTCGACGCCATCACCCCGCTGTCGGTCATCGACGACACCTGGCGCGGCACGCTCTACCCCGGCGGGATCTACAACGACGGCTTTGCCAAGGGCTGGGCCCAGGAGCGACTCGACCAGAACAAGTGGCCGAACCCCGACGCGCCGGGGTGGGTGAAGACCCGCATCGCGGGCGGGGACACCACCTGCGCGAACAACATGCTCCTGCGCGGCCAGAACGTCGACCTGCTCGACCAGACCGTGAAGCACCCGTTCTTCTCGGCGCTCGACCCGCAGTTCCGCTACGACTTCCCCAACGGCGGGAATTCGCTCGCGGCCCAGGCCTTCGTCAAGGACATCAAGGCCCCGGTGTTCATCGCCGGCGCCTGGCAGGACGAGCAGACGGGCGGACGCTGGGCCGACCTGCTCAACCGGTTCTCCCCGACCACCAGGGTCCGCGCGGTCGGCCAGAACGGTGTGCACACGGAGTCGCTCGACCCGTCGGTGCTGCCCGAGATGATCGAATTCCTGGATCTCTACGTGGCGCAGAAGACCCCGACGATCCCGGCGACGGTCCGACTCCTCGCACCGGCGATCTGGCAGTCGATCACCGGGGTCTCCGGGCTCACCATCCCGCCCGATCGCTTCCCTGCGTTCTTGACCTACCCCGTCTCGTTGGCGCTCTTCCAGGCCGAGCCGCCCGTGCGGATCAACTGGGAGGTCGGCAACGCCGACGGCGTGGTGCCGGGCGCACCCGTCCCGTCGGCCCAGACTCGGTACGCCGCCTGGCCGATCCCGGACGTGAAGCCGACCGCCTGGTACTTCCTGCCCAACGGCCGGCTCGGCGCGAGGCCGGGCTCAGGCGCCGCGGCGCTCCGCCCGGACCGCTTCAACAACGACCCTGACGCGCGGCCGCGCACCGACTACACGGGCGGCAGCGGCGGGATCTGGGACGCGAACCCGACCTACGACTGGAAGCCGGTCGTCGACGGGAAGTCGCTCTCGTACATCTCGAGCGCGCTTCCGAGCACGGTCTCGATGGCCGGGACGGGAAGCGTGGACCTCTGGGTCGGGGCCAACCGCCGCGACGCCGACCTGCAGGTGACGCTGAGCGAGGTGCGACCCGACGGCACCGAGCGTTACGTGCAGAACGGATGGCTCCGCGTCAGCCACCGCAAGCTCGACCTCACGCGCTCGACCGAGCTCGCGCCGTTCCACACCGACCTCGAGGCGGACGCGCGCCCCATCCCGTCGCATCAGTACGTGAAGGTGCGGGTGCAGATCTTCCCCTTCGCCTACTCGTTCCGGGCCGGGAGCAAGATCCGGCTCACGATCGAGGCACCTGGTGGTGACCGCCCGCTGTGGACGTTCGACACGTTGAAGGGCGCTCAGATCGGCACGGTGAAGATCGGCCGCGACTTCTGGCACCCGTCGCGGGTCGTCCTCCCGGTTCTGCCGGTGAACCCGACCCTCCCGTCCACCGTCGCGCCGTGCCCGTCGCTGCGCGCGGAGCCGTGTCGCAGCTACGTCGCCCCCGCGCCTGCCGCGGCCCGTTGACCTCGCCCTAGACTCCGCCCCCGTGTCCAAAGCCGACAAGCGCGAACGTCAACGCCAGAACCGGGAGCTCGCGAAGGCAGAGCGCGAGCGACTGATGAAGCGGGACCGCCGGATGCGGTCCGCGCGAGGACTGCTCTTCGTCCTCATCCCCGTCATCGCCGTGTTCGTGTTCTTCACGTTCATCCAGAACAGCGGGAGCTCGTCCAAGTCGTCGGTCAGCTGCAGCACGACGAAGCCGCCGCAGACGAAGAAGGACACGAACCAGCAGGCGCCGGCCCAGACGATCGACGTCACGAAGACCTACACCGCGACGATGAAGACCTCGTGCGGGACCTTCACGATCGGCCTCGCGGCAGCGGAAGCTCCGAAGACCGTGAACAGCTTCGTGCACCTCGCTCGCCAGGGCTTCTACGACGGCCTCACGTTCCACCGGATCGCCAAGGACTTCGTCGTCCAGGGTGGTGACCCGAAGGGTGACGGGTCGGGCGGCCCCGGCTACAAGCTCCCGACGGAGCCGCCGGCGAACGGCTACAAGAAGGGCTCGGTCGCGATGGCGAACTCCGGGCCGGACACGACGGGCTCACAGTTCTTCCTGGTGCTCAGCGCCAACGGCGCGAAGGCCCTCGGCGGGCCCCCCTACCTCTACTCGGGCCTCGGCACGGTCACGAACGGCATGAACGTCGTCGAGAAGCTGGGCTCCCTGTACAACAAGAACCAGACTCCGAGCGACCCGGCGAGCCAGAAGACCTCCCAGCCGCTCTACATCGACAAGGTGACGATCAACGAGTCCTAGGGAAGGTCGAGCGCGTCCGAGCCGGCGCGCAGCTCCGAGGCCTTCCCGTCGCGGTAGACGGTCACTGCCCCCGTGCCCGCGACCGACCACCTCGCTCCGGGGCGCCTGACCAGCGCGGTCTGCTCGTCGATGCCGACGAGGATGGCGTTGGCCGGCAGCAGGTCGATGGACCGCTCGCGCAGGTGACCGGCAGCACTCCCGTGATACGGGAAGATCGCCACGCCCTCCACGACCCCGAGGCCAACCGTGTACGCACCACCCCGGGGATCCACCATCGGATCGCAGAGCACGGTCGCCCCCGCACCCGAGGCCGCCAGGACAGCCCCGCTTCGGTACGCCGCGAGAACCGCGTCGAAGAGCGCCGACCCTTTGAGCACGGAGCGCAGGTGCAGCGGCGAGCCGTCGGCGAAGTAGACGAACCGGGCGTCGCGCACCGTCTCGGAGATCTCTGCGCTCTCGGCCTCGGTCCGGTGGAGCACGGGAAGCGACCGGACCGTGGCGCCGAGCGGCGCGAAGTGCTTGGTCGCGGCGTCGACGACGCGGTTGGGGTGCTCGTACGCCGCGGCGGTCGGGAGGACGAGGACCTCGTTGCCGCCACTCGCTTCCAACAGCGCGGCATCGAGGTCGCGGGTGCCCTCCTGCCACTCCCCGCCACCCACCAACGCGAGCGTCCCCGCGACCTCGCTCTCAGGTGTGCTCATCGGCCGCACACTAGCGAGCAGGCTCGAGCGGAGCGCGGGGCCAGCCGCGCTTGGCGAGCTCTCCTTACTCGCCGGTAACCTCAGCGACCTCAGGTCGGCTGCAGGGGGAAGTCACGATGGGCGTCAAGCGCTTGGGAGTCGTCGGTTCCGGGATCATGGGATCCGGGATCGCGGAAGTCGCATCCAAGGCGGGCATCGATGTCGTCCTGCGAAGCCGCTCGCAGGGCACCGCGGACGCGATGGTCGCGGGCCTGGAGAAGTCCCTCGCCAAGCAGGTGGAACGGGGCAAGCTCGAAGCCGGTGAGCGCGACGCCGTCCTCGGACGGGTCCGTGCCGTCACCGACCTCGGCGAGCTCGGGGACTGCGACCTCGTGCTCGAGTCGATCGTCGAGGACCTCGGGACCAAGAAGCACCTCTTCAGCGAGCTGGACCGCATCGTGCGCGAGGGCGCGATCCTCGCGACCAACACCTCCACGCTGCCGGTCGTCGAGATGGCGATGGAGACGGGACGACCCGACCTCGTCTGCGGCATCCACTTCTTCAACCCCGC
>JADGON010000240.1 GCA_017882945.1 Acidimicrobiia bacterium
AGTGCGTCGTTCACCGCCGTGATCTGCGCGATGCCGAGCTGCACGATGCCGGGACCGGGATCGCGCCCGGTGCGTTGATGGTATGCATCACCGGCAGTGGCGTTCCCGAACCGCTCTCGAGTCCCGAGGGCGTCACCATCGGTGGCCGAGGCGCTGCCGCTTCGCGTCCCCGCACCGATGGTGACGTACGCCGCGCCGAGCGCCGACGGCTGGCGATCAGAGCGCGTCACGAGATCGGCGACGGCCGACTCGCCCAGGAGCCGGCTCAGGGTCGGGACCCTCGCGCCTTGGAGGTCCGACCAGGTGATGCCGGGAAGGGAAAGCACCAGCACGCGGCTCGGACGCTCACGCGACGTTCCGGCCGCACCTACCGATGCGCCCGCCGAAGCAGCCCCGACGACCATCGCGAGCAGGACCGCCCCTGCGAGCCATGCAAGCCGTTGCCGCGTCACCGTCGGGAGCCTGGCACAGCCTTCGCAGCACCGTGACGCGGCGCGTGGGCGCCGGGTCGAGCCGACCGCGGGCTCCTGGTTGCGCGCGATTGGGACGGATGCGGACGGGCCGAGGCAACCACGGCGGACAGGCTAGGTCTGCAGCGACCGGGAGCTGCGAGCGGGGTCAGGCCGCGGCCGGGAGCCGCACTGTGAGCGATCGGACCGGGATGTGTGAAGACCTACGCGTGCTGCCCAACGCGGCTGCGATGACCCGGAACCGCGGCGGCGATCCGCTTCGCGGCGAACGCCGAGCCGTGGACGAATCGCAACAGCGGTCCGAATGTGGCGGCTGCAGTGAGCCCTGAGAAGTAGAGCCCGGGGACCGAAGATTCGAACGAAGCGCTGAGCACTGGTGAGCCGGCGACGCGCCGCAACGACGAGCGGAGCTCCGTGCTCATGAAGCGCAGCGCGTCGACGTCGACGCGGTAGCCGGTCGCGGCGAGCACATGGTCGACCTCCACCACGCCGGCCTCGCCGTGACGCGAAGCGAGCGTGAGCCGAGCGCCTCCCCCTGACCGTCTGACGGCGGTCTGCACGGAGACTCCGGTCCGGATGTCGACATGGCCCTCGACCCGGTCACGAAGCCACCAGGCGCCCGAAGGTCCGAGCACCGACCGTACGAGCGCGAGACGAGCCGGCGCGGGGAGGTAGCGGACGATCCCCGGCGCGTCACTGATGCTGCGCGTCGACCACCCGGCACCGAGCGCGGACGGTGGCTTGAGCATCCGATGCGTCCAGGTCTCGGGATCGCCACTCGGCGCGCCTCCCCACAGGACCTTCGGCGTCCGGGCGAGCAGATGCACCTCCGAACCGGCCTCTCGGAGGAGCGCGGCGCTCTCGAGTGCCGATTGACCGGCCCCGACGACCGCCACGCGACGGCCTTCGAATGACGAGAGGTCGGAGTGCTGGGCGGTGTGGGAGAGCACGGCACCGGGCAACGGCCCCGGGTCGGCGAGCGCCAGCAGCTCGGGCGGGGTGTAGGCGTACGGGATCACGCCGCACGCGATCACAACGGAGTCCGCGCGGAGCTCTTCGCCCGAAGACAGCTCCACCTCGAAGTCGCGACCCGAACGCGCGAGACGCACGACCGACTCAGGCTCGACGTCGGGGACGTGACGCTCGGCGAACCAGAGTCCGTACGAGGTGAAGAGATCGATCGGGATCGCCTTCCCGTCGGCGAGCACGGGGGACCCGATCTCGTTGCAGTAGTCGAGGATGGTCGAGCCGCGGTTTGGTGAAGAGAGACTCGACGCATCAGGCGTGGACTTGAGGTACATGCCCGCCGGCATGTGACGGCGCCAGGTGCCCATCACATCGCCGAAGACGCGGACACCGACCCCGGCGCGACGGAGATGCGTCGCGATCGAGAGGCCGTACGGACCGGCACCGACGACGATCACCTCGTTCATCACTGTCCTCCTCCCTGAGGGATTCCGCTCACGGCACGTACTGGAACAGCCAGTAGTAGCCCTTCGCCTGTGAGATCGGCATGAGGCGCAGGGTCGTGCGCCGGTCGTGCTCGAGAAGTGCTCTCAGCTCGTGGTCGTACTCCGGCAGCTCGTCGAAGTAGATGAGGTCACCGACACGCAGGTGCGGTTCGAGCCACTCGAGGACGCACGCGGTGCTCGAGTACAGGGTGCAGTCGATGTTGACGAAGAGTCGGTCGTGCTCGGGCATCTCGAAGCGGGCCAGGGTCTGATCGAAGTAGCCGACCTCGAACTCCACGCGCGGATCGGTGATCGGGGGAGGCGTTCCTTCGACGTCGAAGGTCCCGGGTGGGTAGTCGGGCCGCCACTGCTCCGGCAGGCCCTCGAAGCTGTCGAAGCCGACGAAGCGCGCTCCCGGCGTGTCGAGGTGGTCGAGCCACCAACGCAACGACCAGCCTCTCCAGACCCCGAACTCCAGGTAGAGCGGCTGCTCGGTGTCGAGGAGGGCGAGGCCATCGCGAAAGGTCTGGAGCCGATCGGCGCGCACCTTCGTCCCGCCGGAGGGCGCGGGCAATTGCCGGGTCCACCGGCCCAGTCTGAGCGCGGCGAGCACGCACGAGACATCGTGGAGCCGCTCCTCGCCGAGCAGCCCGCCCGCTTGGATCAGGTACTGGCGAGTGCGCGTCCGCAGATCGGCTCGGCGGCGCGGGTGCTCGCGATTTCCCGGCTTCCGACGCGCCACTGCGGTCACGAGCTGCTCCTTGTCGAGATGCCGGCCCCGCGGGCGTGAGGTCGGGCGCTGGCGGATCTCCGCGTCGGGCTGGCGCCGCGATGCACCCATACCTATCAGGACGGTGGAATCACCGCATAGCCGTCGCGAAGGCTTTTACCGTTCCCTTACCGCATTTCGCTGGGGCGCGAGCGCGACGGCCAGGCCGGTCACCCAGACCGCACCGAGCAGCCAGCCGGCCAGCGCGTCGGTGGCCCAGTGGACGCCCAGGTACGCGCGCGACAGGCCGACGAGCACGCTGATGACGAGGGCGCCGGCGCACACGCCGGCCCGCACCGCGCGTGAACGGGTGAGCAGGAACGCGACGAGCGCGAGCGCGAGGTATGTCGCCGCCGCCTGGGTGGTGTGTCCCGACGGGAACGACGACCCCAGCGGATGTTGCAGGCGCAGGCGGAACGGCGGCCGTTCACGGCCGATCGTCTGCTTGACCAGCGCATTGAGCAGCGCCGCGCCCGCAACTGCGAGCGCGATGAACAGCGCCAGCATCCGCTGGCGTGACTCCAGGAGCAGCGCGATCACGCCCAGCGCGATGGGAACGATCACGACCGAGCTCCCGAGCCAGGTCACTGTCTTCCACCAGGTGGTCATGTCCGCGCTGCGGTGTTGGACGAACCAATTCGTGATGGTGGTATCGAAGCCGGTCGATCCGTCGGAACGCAGGTGAGGGTGGAGCAATGCGCCGAGAGCGACGGCGATGCCGTAGCTGACGCCGAACGCCAGGAGAATCCTCGCGGCGATCCAGGCCCAGTGCATGGAGCTCGACTTCATGGTCGGCTCGGTCACCGCGGGACGGGGGCGCCGTTGTCCCTGCCGGGGGTCTTCATCTGAGGCTCACACGAAGCAGATCAATACGATCGTGCGCACGGCAACGCTGCAGGTCGCGAACGGGGTGAGCGTGCGGGTCTCGAACGGGCACATAGGCAAGGGGACCACGCCGTACGCGGCGAGTGGTGGACGGATGCTACCGACGACCACACGGCCGCGTGTCCCCTCGTCGCCGCGCGCCGCCCCGGTGGGCCCATGAAGGTCGGGTACCTGGCTGCGAGCCTCGCGGCGATCGGCATCGATCCCAACCAGCTCATTCGGAGTGTCGGCCTCTTCGGGCTGTTCGCGGTCGTCTTTGCGGAGTCGGGGCTCTTCATCGGCTTCTTCCTGCCCGGGGACTCGCTGCTGTTCACGGCGGGGTTGCTCGCGGCGACCACCAACCTGCTCACTCCGCTGCCCTTCATCATCCTCGGCTGCGCGATCGCCGCGATCGCGGGTGACCAGGTCGGATACAGCTTCGGCCACCGCTACGGCCCCCGGCTCTTCTCGCAACCCGACTCGCGCTTCTTGAAGCGCCAGCACCTCGCACGCGCGGAGGCGTTCTTCGCTCGCCACGGATCGAAGACGATCCTGCTCGCCCGGTTCGTTCCGGTCGTGCGGACGTTCGCACCGATCGTCGCGGGCGCGTCGACCATGCATCGACGCACGTTCACGGTCTACAACGTGATCGGCGGTACCGCGTGGGTGGTGCTGCTGACCACACTGGGCTGGACGCTCGGCACCCGCTTCCCGGGAATCGCCGACTCGCTCGATCTGGTCATCCTCGTGATCGTCGTGCTCTCGGTCATCCCGCTCGCGATCGAGTACGTCCGGCACCGCCGGTCGTAGGTTCACCCTGACGCGCGGGCGAGCACGATCGCGCCACATCGGGGGAATTCGGCACTCTTCGACCGGTTGTCCGCGGCGTCTTTCATCGGCTGCACATGCGCGCACGCGAGGATCGGGGGGTGCACACACCGATCCGGTCACCCCGGGCCATCTTCGTCAGCTCCGCGTTGGTGCTTCTCCTGCTCGCCTGCAGCGGGACGAGCTCGTCGCCTCGGGCATCGTCGCGATCGAGCACCGCATCGAGCTCCACGACCACGAGCTCGCGCCCGGCGTCGAACCCCAAGCAGCCGGTGGTCACCCTTTCTCTCGCGCCCTGGCGGTTGTCGCGCGGGTCGGCCCGTGCAGTCGTGCTCGCGGACAACGGTGGACTTCTCGTGCTCGGCGGATTCGATGGCGCCAAGCAGACGACCGCGCAGGTGCTGCGGGTGGATCTCGCAACCGGAGCCACCACCCAGGCCGGGTCCCTCGGGCAGGCGGTCCACGACGCGGCGGGTGCGTCGGTGCAAGGAGCGCCGATGGTGTTCGGCGGCGGCAACGCATCCGAGTCTGCTGCGGTACAGCGATTCGTGCCTGGCGGGACCGCGGCAATGGTGGGGCGGCTCCCGATCCCTCGCTCTGATCTCGGTGCAGTGACTGTCGGCGCCCGCGCCTACCTGGTCGGCGGCTACGACGGCGCGACCGTCCGTGCGACGGCGATTGCGACGAGCGATGGCGTCAAGTTCGACATCCTGGGCAACCTGCCGGTCCCGGTTCGGTACCCGGCGGTTGCCGCGGCAGGTACCGATGTCGTGGTGCTGGGCGGGACGACGAGAGCAACGGATTCGGCCGCGGGGGATACGACCGCGGTCCAGGTGCTCGACACGCGCACCGGCGCCGTTCGAGTCGTCGCGCAGCTCCCCAAGACGCTCTCGCACGCGTCGGCCGCGACCGTCCGGGGCCAGGTCTACGTTTTCGGGGGCCGGTGGGGCGGCACCCCGACTGCCCAAGTGTGGCGATGGGACGCGGCGACGGCCGCGCTCGTGCCGGTCGGCACGATGACCGCCGCGTCGACCGACGGCGGCGCCGCGACCGTCGGCGACACCGCCTACTACGTGGGTGGCGAAAGCCCGAATCCCACCGCGACGGTGTTCGAGCTGCGAGTGCGCTGAGGCGCACCGCGGTCTCGTTCTCCGACGAGCCGG
>JADGON010000037.1 GCA_017882945.1 Acidimicrobiia bacterium
CCTGGACGTGAAGATCAAGATCGAGCGTCCCGACGAGGAATCCTCGAAGCAGATCTTCGCCCGTTACCTGGTGCCGACGCTGCCGCTCGCCGAGGACGAGACCAAGCTCCACGACGGCGACTCCGAGCGCACGGTGAGCTCGATGATCGACGCCGCGGTCGCGGCGATGTACGCGACCGACGAGCCGAACAAGTTCCTCGAGGTCACCTACCAGAACGGCGACAAGGAGATCCTCTACTTCAAGGACTTCTCCTCGGGCGCCATGATCGAGAACATCGTGCGGCGCAGCAAGAAGCTCGCGATCAAGCGCAAGATCGCAGGCGGCTCGCTGGGAATCGCCACGCAGGATCTCCTCGATTCGATCAAGCAGGAGTACCGGGAGCACGAAGATCTCCCGAACACGACCAACCCCGACGACTGGGCGAAGATCTCCGGCAAGAAGGGCGAGCGGATCGTGTTCGTCCGCACCCTGCTCGCCGAGGGCGACTCGGATCAGGGTGGACGCCAGATCGAGCGCGTCACCACCGGGCAGTACCTGTAGCCAGGACGTCCAAGACGCGTCTGGATCACCAAGGCGACGGTTAGGCTGACCTCGTGGCAGTCCCCAAGGTGTGCGGCATCGAGACCGAGTACGCGGTGCTCTTGCGCGGAACGGCCGACGCCAACCCGGTGCTCGCTTCGTCGATGCTCATCAACGCGTACGTCGAGCACCGCAAGGTGGGGTGGGACTTCGACGACGAGTCGCCCGGCCGGGACGCGCGCGGCTTCGGCCGGGACGGCTCGCAACCGCCCGAGATCGAGACCCATCTCGTCAACACGGTGCTCACCAACGGTGCTCGCTACTACGTGGACCACGCGCACCCCGAGTACTCGACGCCGGAGTGCGCGGACGCGCTCGAGCTGGTCGGCGCGGACAAGGCGGGGGAGCGGATCCTCGCCCGGTCGATGCAGGCCTCACGCCGGCTGCTGGGACCGGGCGAAGAGATCGTGGTCTACAAGAACAACTCCGACGGGAAGGGCAACTCGTACGGCTGCCACGAGAACTACCTCGTGGCCCGCCAGGTGCCCTTCGTCTCGCTCGTGCGCAACCTCCTGCCGTGGTTCGTGAGCCGGCAGGTCTTCACCGGGGCCGGCAAGGTCGGCACCGAGAACGGCGCGTCGCCGGTCGACTACCAGATCAGCGCCCGCGCGGACTTCTTCGAGGAGGAGGTCGGGCTCGAGACCACGCTGAAGCGCCCTCTCGTCAACACGCGCGACGAACCGCACGCGGACCCGCAGAAGTACCGCCGTCTCCACGTGATCGTCGGCGACGCGAACCTCTGCGAGGTCGCGACGTTCCTCAAGGTCGGCACGACCGCGATCGTCCTCGCGATGATCGAGGACGACTTCATCGACAAGGATCTCTCCATCATCGGACCGGTCCACGCGGTGCGGACCGTCTCGCACGACCCCACCTGCCGGGCGACGCTCGAGCTCGTGGACGGCGGCTCGTGCACCGCGGTCGAGCTGCAGTGGGAATTCCTGCGGCTGGCCCAGAAGTACGCCGACGAGACGGGACTCGAGGAGTGCGGGGGAGAAGGTGTCGGCGGCGACGTGCTCAAGCGATGGGAAGCGGTGCTCACCCAGCTCGAGCGGGATCCGATGGGCCTCGACGGCCAGCTCGACTGGGTGACGAAGCTCTCGCTGCTCGAGGCCTACCAGTCCCGTGACGGCCTGGCGTGGGACGACCCGAAGCTGGCGCTGCTCGACCTCCAGTACCACGATGTCCGGCCCGAACGATCCTTGTATGAGCGGTTGGTGCGCGCGGGTAAGGTCGAACGCCTGGTGGATGAAACCGACGTGATCACGGCAATGACGGAACCGCCGGGACGAACCCGGGCATACTTCCGCGGCATGTGTCTCGCCCGGTGGCCCGACTCCGTGGTCGCGGCGAACTGGGACAGCATCATCCTGGATGTCGGAAGTGACCCATTGCGGAGGATCCCGATGATGGAACCATTGAAGGGAAGCCGCGCGTACGTCGAGAAGCTGTTTGACGAGTGCACGACGCCGGCCGAGCTGGTCGAGCGGCTCGCGTCGTAGACGCCCGGTCTGCGAACGAGCGTCAGGGAGGTAGCTGAACATGCCGGAGCGGGAGCAGAAGAAGAAGTCGGCGCCCAAGGAGCGGGCCCGCGAGACCGAAGAGGTCGAAGCCGCGCCCCCCAAGCAGGCCGAGGCGCTCAAGGAGGAGCTCGACGACTTGCTCGACGAGATCGACAGCGTGCTCGAGTCCAACGCAGAGGACTTCGTGCGTTCCTACGTCCAGAAGGGCGGCGAGTGATCGGCGCCGACCGCGTCTGGTGACCGTCGGTGCGAACCCGGGACCGCTCCATGGCGCCATGGCGCGCTCCGAGGTCCTCGGAGTCCGAGCCGGAACCACCCGGCTCCCCGACGCGGTGATCGCCGCAGCACGCGAGGAGCGCTCGTTGCGGCGGCTCGAGCGACGCATCCGCTGCCTCACCCGGGTCGGCTTGATCCGTTAGACCCCCGTGTAGTGTCGCCGCCGTGAATCACGAGCCGGTCCTGCCGGCGTTTGCCGATACCGGATCATCGTTCGTCGACCTGTTGCGCAGGGTCGCCCCCGATGCACTTCCACCGACGGTCATGGGCCAGAGCAGCCAGGCATTCGAGATCACCCACGGGACCACCGTCGTCGCGATCCGCTGCGAGGGTGGCGTCGTCATGGCGGGTGACCGGCGGGCGACGGCCGGCTACACGATCGCGAACCGACGGATCGAGAAGGTCTTCGCGGCCGACGAGCTCTCCGGCGTCGCGATCGCAGGCGCGGCAGGGCCCGCGGTGGAGATGGTGCGCCTGTTCCAGGTGCAGCTCCAGCACTACGAGAAGGTCGAAGGCGAGCAGCTCTCGCTCGAAGGCAAGGCGAACCAGCTCGCGCAGATGGTGCGGGCGAACCTGCCTGCCGCCATGCAGGGCTTCGTCGTCGTCCCGCTGTTCGCGGGCTACGACAACCGGCGCCGGCACGGTCGAGTGTTCAGCTTCGACGCCGCGGGCGGAAAGTACGAAGAAGCCGACTACCAGGCAAACGGCTCCGGCGGGGTCCACGCCCGGAACTGGATCAAGGCGAGCTGGCGCGAAGGGTTGAGCCCCGACGACGCGATCGAGCTCGCGATCCGGGCGCTCTTCGCCGCGGCCGACGAGGACGTCGCCACCGGTGGTCCCGATCTCGTGCGTGGCATCTACCCGAACGTCGCGGTCATCGATGCCGACGGCTTTCGACCCCTGAGCGACAGCGACGTCGCCGCCCGGGCCCAAGATCTCCTCGGCGGCCCCGCGCGCGGCGGCAACGAGACCCAGGGCCCGCAGAGCCAGGAGCGGGAGGGATGAGCCAGCCGTTCTACGTCTCGCCCGAGCAGGTCATGAAGGACCGGGCGGACTACGCCCGGAAGGGAATCGCCCGCGGCCGCAGCTTGGTGGCGCTCGAGTGCGCCGACGGTGTCCTCCTGCTCGCCGAGAACCCGAGCCGGACGCTGTTCAAGATCAGTGAGCTCTACGACCGCATCGCGTTCGCCGGGGTCGGCAAGTACAACGAGTTCCAGAGCCTCAAGATCGGTGGGGTGCGCCTCGCGGACCTCAAGGGCTACCAGTACTCCCGTGAGGACGTCACCGCGAACGGCATCGCCAACGCGTACGCGCAGACGCTCGGACAGGTCTTCACGCACGAGATGAAGCCGTACGAGGTCGAGATCCTCGTCGCGCAGGTCGGCAGCGAGCCGGACGAGCCCAACGAGCTGTTCCGCATCCTCTATGACGGCACGGTCATCGACGAGTCGGGCTTCACCGTCCTCGGCGGTCAGGCCGAGACCATCATCGAGGTGCTCAAGCAGGCCTACGAGCCCGGTCTCGATCTCGGCGCCGCGACGCGCCTGGGCGCCCGGGTGCTCGGTGAAGGGCAGCAGACCGCGCCGCCCGCCGATCAGCTCGAGGTCGGATTGCTGGACCGCAACCGCACCGGGCGAACGTTCCGCCGCATCAAGGGCGACGAGCTCGACGCCCTGCTCGCCGGCTGACTCAGCGCTCTCCTCACTCGTCGTCGGGCGTCGCACCGACCAGGCGGCCCACTCGCTCGATGTCGCGCAGGTGGTGCGACCCTTCATGCGCGGCGTGCTGCACGATCCAAGCCGCGGGGTGCGTGAAGGTGCCGACCGTGAACGGACGGTCCCATGCTTCCCACGGGGTCGCCTCGGCCCGGCTCACCAGTGCCCCGGACGCCGTGGCGATGCCGGAGAGCGCGAGCTCGGGGTCCAGCGCCCACTCCGGCCAGCGCGACGCCGAGTCGTCCGCGTCGAAGGACGGGAATTTCGTGTCCGGCTCGTCGAGAACGATCGGTAGCCCGGCCGCGAGCAGCTGGAGCACCTCACGCACGTGCACCGCGTACTCGAGCGCGGACCAGGTGTCGGGGTCCGGACGTCGCGTCAGCGCGTCCGCAGGAATGCGGGCGAGCGCCTCCCGGTAACGGCGCGGGAACGTCTTGATCGCCGAGATCGCGTCAGGAACGCCGATCGACTCCTCGTCGACGCCACAGTCCGCGCACGGCGCCATCAGTGGGTCAGGAAATGCGCGATGGGAGAGAGCGCGGCCACGACCACGGTGATGAGGACGATCCAGAACGGCCAGGTCAGGGGCCGGGCGCCGTAGCGGGGTTCCGGGAGCTCGGTGGCGGCGTCGACCTCGATCGCCAGTAACACGAACTGCGCGTCCCGTGCCTGATCGGTCGGAACGTACACATCGATCCGGGCCATCTCACCGAGCGTGAAGCCGTAGGGAGAATCGAGCGCACCCCGGAGCTCGGCATCGATGCCCTCGTCGTAGAGCCGGGCTGCGAGCACCCGGGCCTCGAACGACCCGCAGACCGAGGTCAGCTGCTCCATGGTCGACACGAGACCATGGTAGGTCCGTCACCGAGCCGGGGCCGAGTGGGAAGTTCGCTCAATCCGGCTCGGCACGGTGCCGAAGTTGGCATGGCGCAGGTCGCGCAGCCATCGAGAGGACGGGACTCATGACCAGGCGAACCCGAACCGCGCTGATCGGTGGGGTGGTGATCGCGGCCCTGCTGCTCATGGGCGCGGGCTTCCCGTCCAAGCAGGTCGCGCCGAAGCACTGGGCGACCGGCGTGTGCACCACGGTCAACACCTGGGTGGAGACGACCAAGACCGGCGCCACGCGGCTCGAGGCCTCGCTCGCGGGCACGAGCCCCAATCTGCGCAGGGTCCGGAGCGCGCTCGCCGGGTACCTGGGTGACACCGCCCACGCCACCACGCGGGCGATCGATGGTCTGGACAAGGCGGGCACGCCGAAGACTCCGAAGGGCAAGCAGGCGGCCGAGGGCCTCACCAACGGCTTCAAGAAGATCCGGAACGGGTTGCGCAAGCTGCAGAACGAGGCCAAGGGCATGTCCGTGAAGCACAAGGCCAAGGCGCTGCAGCAGATCACCTCGCTCAACCGTGAGGTCAACACCGAGTTCGCCTCGTTCAGCGATGCCGTCGGCAAGCTGAAGAAGCTCGACCCGAACCACCAGCTGCGGAAGGCCTTCCAGGCCGACCAGGCGTGTCAGGCGCTTTCGGGCTGACCCGGCCTGCGGTCGGACTTCGGTTCCCCCACCGGTACGCTGCTGGCGATGGAACGGCGGATCTTCGGGCTGGAGAACGAGTACGGCGTCACGTGCACGTTGCGTGGTCAACGCCGGCTCAGCCCTGACGAGGTCGCGCGCTATCTGTTCCGGCGGGTCGTGTCGTGGGGCCGATCGAGCAACGTCTTCCTCGAGAACGGCGCGCGCCTCTACCTCGATGTCGGAAGCCACCCCGAGTACGCGACGCCCGAGTGCGACTCGATCGCGGACCTCGTCGTGCACGACAAGGCGGGGGAGCGGATCCTCGAAGGGCTCGTGCACAGCGCCGAGCAACGCCTCCGCGAGGAAGGGATCCGCGGCGAGGTCTTCCTCTTCAAGAACAACACCGACTCCGCGGGCAACTCCTACGGCTGCCACGAGAACTACCTCGTCGAGCGCGACGGCGACTTCGGGAAGTTCACCGACGTCCTGATCCCGTTCCTCGTATCACGCCAGATCTACGCAGGCGCCGGCAAGGTGTTACAGACCGCGCGGGGGGCGATGTACTGCATGGCCCAGCGAGCCGAGCACATCTGGGAAGGCGTCTCGAGCGCGACCACCCGGTCGCGGCCGATCATCAACACGCGCGACGAGCCGCATGCGGATGCCGAGCGGTTCCGGCGGCTCCACGTGATCGTCGGCGACTCGAACATGAGCGAGTACACGACCTTTCTGAAGGTCGGAACGTCGTCGATCCTCCTGCGCATGCTCGAGGAGGACCCGAGCCCGTGGCGTGACCTGACGCTCGAGAACCCGATCCGCGCGATTCGCGAGATCAGCCATGACGTCACGTGTCGCCGGCGGGTCCGGTTGGCCAACGGTCGTGAGCTCTCGGCCGTCGAGATCCAGAGCGAGTACCTCAACCGCGCGATGCGCTTCGCCAAGCGGCGCGGTCTCACACCCCTCGAGCAGCAGGCGCTCGAGATGTGGGAGCACGTGATGGTCCACCTCGAGTCGGATCCGCTCAAGCTCTCACGCGAGATCGACTGGGTGATCAAGTACCACCTCATCGAGGCCTACCGCGAGAAGCACGACCTCCCGCTCACCCATCCGCGCGTCGCGCTCCTGGACCTCGCGTACCACGACGTCAGCCGGCCGCGCTCGCTGTACTACCTGCTCGAGCGCCGAGGCCAGGTCGACCGTACTGCGATCGACAAGGACATCGAGATCGCGATGGACACGCCGCCGCAGACCACGCGCGCGCGGCTGCGCGGGGCGTTCATCAAGAAGGCCAAGGAGCGCAAGCGCGACTACACCGTCGACTGGGTCCACCTGAAGCTCAACGACCAGGCGCAACGCACCGTGCTGTGCAAGGACCCGTTCAAGTCCCACGACGAACGCGTCGAGCGCCTCATCGCTTCTCTCTGAGCCAGTGGCCACGCCCGAGCTCGCGATCTTCGACTGTGACGGCGTGCTCGTCGACAGCGAGCGAATCGCCATCAAGGTCGACGCGGTCATCCTCGACCGTGTGGGCTGGTCCCTGACCGAGGGTGAGATCGTCGAGCGCTTCGTCGGCCGCCCGCACGCCTACATGGTCACCGAGATCGAGGCTCACCTCGGAACCCCGTTGCCTGACGGCTGGGAGGCCGAGTACCTCCCGCTCTACGAGGCCGCGTTCGCCGCCGAGCTCATCGCGGTCGAGGGGGTCGTCGACGCGCTCGACCTCATCACGCTGCCGACGTGTGTGGCATCGAGCAGCACGCACCGGAGCATCCGTCGGTCGCTCGAGCTCACCGGGCTGCGGGACCGGTTCGGGGAGCGGATCTTCAGCGTCGAGGACGTGTCCCGCGGAAAGCCCGCACCCGACGTCTTCCTCTTCGCGGCCGATCGCATGGGCGTCGATCCAACGAGCTGCGTGGTGATCGAGGACAGTGTCCACGGCGTCACCGCGGCTCGAGCCGCGGGAATGCGCGTGCTCGCCTTCGCCGGGGGAGTCGTGCCCGGCGAGCAGCTGAGCGGCCCGGACACCACGGTGTTCGGCCACATGCGCGAGCTCCCGGGCCTGCTCGGCACCTTCGCGTAACCTCGAGCGTGCCCTCCTTCCGCACCGGCGAAGTCGTCCGGCTCCTGCAGGAGCGCGCCGGGCTCCAGCGGGTCGAGGTGGATCTCGGCTCCGGTCCGGAGCGCGCGTACGTGCTCACCCAGCTGACCGGCACCGTGGCCGAAGGTGACGAGGTGGTGGTGAACACGACGGCGGTCGAGCTCGGTCTCGGCACCGGCGGCTGGCATGTCGTGCACTGGAACCTCGCGCGCAGTGCGTGGTCGGAGAAGGGTCCGGGGCACATCATCAAGGCCCGCTACACGAGCCTCCAGACCGACGTCGGCAGCGCCGAGGAGCACCTGGATCCCGAGCTGGCGGCGCTCGACTCGATCGACGGCATGCCCGTGGTCGCGGCGGCGTTGCACAGCCAGCTGCCGGCCGTCGCGGTCGCGTTCAAGGATCTCCGACCGGACGCGCGGCTCGCCTACGTCATGACCGACGGTGCCGCGCTGCCGCTCGCGCTCTCGGATCTCGCCGCGACCCTGTGCGACCGCGGCCTCATCGATGCCACGGTGACCTGCGGTCATGCGTTCGGGGGCGACTTCGAGGCGGTCTCGGTCTACTCCGCGCTCGCGGTGGCCCGTCACGTGATCAACGCGGATGCCGCAGTCGTGGTCATGGGCCCGGGCATCGTCGGCACCGGGACCCGGCTGGGCTTCAGCGGCATCGAGGTCGGGCCGGTGCTGGACGCGGTCACGGGGCTCGGCGGGGACCCGATCGCCTGCCTGCGCATCTCGTTCGCCGACCGCCGCCCTCGCCACCAGGGCGTGTCCCACCACACGCTGACCACGCTGCGCGTCGCCTGCCGGAGCCGGGCGACGATCCCGGTGCCGACCGTCGGCGGGGATCGCGAGGTGCGGATCCGGACCGATCTCGAGGAAGGCGGGCTCTCGGAACGTCATGACCTCGTGGACGTGGAGCCGGTGGACATCGTCGCCCGGTTCGCCGCCCACGACCTCCGCATCACCTCGATGGGCCGGTCCGCGGCGGACGACCCCGTGCTGTTCGAGGCCGCCGCGTCCGCGGGCGTGCTCGCGGCGCGGCGGGCCCGCCTCTAGCATCGGCGGACCCCATGGACGACACCCCGGACCGCCGCGAACGGTTGCTGAACCTTCTGGCTGCCCTGCTGGAGACCAAGCGCGGGCTCACGCGCGACGAGATCGTCACGAACGTCTCCCTCGGCTATCCGCCGGTGCCGGAGTCCGCGCGCAAAGCGTTCGAGCGCGACAAAGCCAGCCTGCGCGCGATGGAGGTCCCGGTCCGGGAGGACGTCCAGGGCAACGAGTCGCGCTACCGGGTCGACCCCAAGGAGTACTACCTGCCCGACCTCGACCTGAGCGACGGCGAGCTGGAAGCGCTCCACGTCGCGGTCACCGCGATCGGGCTCGGTACCGGGTCCGGAGAGGGGGCCGGCGCGCTCATGAAGCTGGGCGGTCTCGAGGGAACCGGCGGCATGCCGGTCGCGGAGCTTCCGCTCGTGGACTCCCTCGCCCCACTCTTCGACGCGTCGCGGCACCGGGCGGTGGTGGAGTTCCAGTACCGCGGCCGCGGCCGCCGGGTCGAGCCGTGGGGGCTTACCTCCAAATTCGGGCGCTGGTACGTCGTCGGCCGGGATCTCGGCGCGGGGGAGATGCGCGTATTCCGCGCCGACCGCATCGGCGACGACCTCGTCGCCACCGAGCCGGGCGCGTTCACGGTCCCGGTGGACTTCCGTGCTGACGCCTACCTTGCCGACCAGCCGTGGGAGTACGGGTCAGGCCGCGCGGTGCCGGTGCGCATCCGCATCGACGCGGGCCACGAAGCCGATCTTGCGAGCCAGGTCGGGCCGGACGCGCCGATCGAGCGCGCGGACGACGGGTCCGTGATCGTGCAGCTGTCGGTCGTGAACTACCACGGACTCCGCAGCTTCGTGCTCGGGTACCTCGATCACGCGGAGGTGCTCTCACCGCCGGAAGCGCGCACTGCAGTCACCGACTGGCTCCAGGCAATCGCCGGGGCAGAGTCGTGAGCCCCCGCCGGGAGGCGGAAGCCGATTTGCAGAGGGTGCTGGCGATGGTGCCGTGGCTCGCCAGCCACTCGGGGTCGACGAAGACCGAGATCGCGGCGCGGTTCGGCATCACCCTGGAGCAGCTCGAGCGCGACCTCGGCCTGATCATGATGGTCGGGGTCCCGCCGTACTCACCCGGCGACTACATCAACATCGACTACGAGGGCGACTTCGTGGACGTGTGGTTCGCGCCGTACTTCACCCGGCCGCTGCGGCTCACGGCGGCCGAAGGCCTCGCGCTGCTGGCGGCCGGACGGGCGTTGCTCGCAGTGCCCGGGTCGGACGAGAACGGTCCGCTCGCGACCGCGCTCGACAAGCTCGAAGCCGCGCTCGGAGTCTCCGAGGTCGTCGTCGACTTCGCGGCGCCCGAGCATCTTCGTGATGTGCAGCGCGCCGCGGCTGACGGCGAACGCATCGAGATCGACTACTGGAGCGCTGGACGCGACGCGCTCACGACGAGACGGATCGATCCCGGCCCGCCGTTCTTCGCGCTCGGCGAGTGGTACACGGACGCCCACGATCACCACAGCGGTGAGTCCCGGATGTTCCGGGTGGACCGGATCCGCGCGGTGCGCGCGACAGCCGAGAGGTTCGAGCCGGCCCCTGCCGGCGCGCCCGGCGCGGTGTACAACCCGCGCCCCGACGACCGTCGGGTCACGCTCGACCTCCCCGCCTCGGCGAGCTGGATCGCGGAGAGCTTTCCCGCCGAGTCGGTCGAGGAGCGACCCGACGGCGGTCAGCGCGTGACGCTCGCGGTCAGTGAGAACGCCTGGCTCGAGCGGCTCCTGCTCCGGGCCGGGCCCGAAGCCCGGGTGGTCGCGCCGGACGAGAGCGTCGAGATCGGCCCCGCGGCGGCCCGACGGCTCCTCGCCCGCTATCGCAGCGCATGACCGCCGGCTCCCGGCGCGCCCTGGTACCTCCCGACCCCCCTCGACGTGGAAGGATGACGGCAGTGGAGCACCACCGGTGACGGAACAGGCTGAGAACCCGGTGGGATCGCCACCCGGAGTGTCGACGACGTTCGAAGATCGTCCGTTGACCACCGAGGAGCGAATCGGCGGCTCGGGCCCCGGCAACGGGGGCGGTGACGGTTCCGGGACGCCCGGCAGCGGCGGGGCCGCCGGTCACAAGCCGCACGGCCGCGCGAGTCGCGCCGCGATCGAGTGGGGCATCCTCATCGTCGCGGCACTGGTCATTGCGATCGTCATCCGGACGTTCGTGTTCCAGGCGTTCTACATCCCGTCCGAGTCGATGGTCCCGACGCTCAAGATCGGTGACCGCGTCCTCGTCAACAAGCTGAGCTACAAGCTCCATGACCCGCGCCGCGGCGACATCGTCGTGTTCAAGGCGCCGCCCGCCGCCGAGACCGCCGACATCAAGGATCTCGTGAAGCGGTTGGTCGGCTTGCCCGGCGAGACGATCGAGGGCAAGGACGGCAGGATCTACATCAACGGCCGGCCGCTGAGTGAGCCCTATCTCCCGAAGGGCGTGAAGTCGCGCACGTTCGGGCCCGAAAAGGTTCCCCCAGGTGCGTACTTCATGCTCGGCGACAACCGTCAGTACTCGAAGGACTCCACCTTCTTCGGACCGATCAAACGCAGCCAGCTGATCGGCCGCGTCTTCATGCGGATCTGGCCACCGAGCCATCTGGGATTCTTGTAGCGACCTACCGGTCGTCGTCCACGGTCGCGGTCCACTCGCCGACCGTGGCGACCATGCGGTCGACGCGGTCGCAGTAGATGCCGTCGACCCCCTGGCGCAGCGCCGCGAGGATGTAGCGGGTCTCCTGCGCGTCCCACGCGAACGCCTTCAACCCGAACCGATGGACCAGCGCAACCAGACCGCGAGTCCACTCGGAGTGGTGCAGGTTCAGGCAGTCGACGCCTTGGGCCGCGAGATCGGCGGCGTGGCGTTCCATCGCGGCGGGCGCGACCCGGTTCCGACCGGGGGAGTAGACGAGCTTCACGTCGGGGGCAACGTCGCGAAGCTTCGCGAGGAGCTTCTGTGACGCGGTGCAGATCCAGAGGCGGCCCGGGGCGCCCCCGCCGGCCGCCCGGGCCACGTCGATGAGCGGGTGGACGACCTCGCGGTCCTTGAGGTCGACCGAGAGCTCGAACGCGGATCCACACTCCGCGTAGAGGTCGGCGAGCCGGGGAACGTCGAGCGCGCGCAGCTCCGCCGCGCTCGCGTCCGGGACGCGCACGCGTCGCAGCCCGCGCCGGATCCGCTCGTCGTGGACGAGGACCACCTCTCCGTCGGCCGAGCGCCACGCGTCGGTCTCGAGCCCGCGAGCGCCGAGGTCCAGCGCGCGGCGAAATGCCGGGAGTGTGTTCTCCGGGAGATCGGCCCGCCCCCCACGGTGAGCGAACGTGATGACCGCCATGGGCGGGATCGTGCCACGGCCGTCACAGCTTCGTCGCTATCGAGTCTCAAGGCCCCCCGATGGGCTGCCGATGCCATGGGCAACTGACCGCTAAGGAGTCCCGAAAGTGACGACGATCCGAGCGAATTGCCCGAGCTGCGGTGATGTACAGCTCCGGGCAGCAGACCTCACTGTGCGCGTGTGCTCGGACGACGAGCAGGGCTCGTACTGCTTCCAGTGCCCGACGTGCGCGCAGGCAGTGGCCAAGGACGCGAGCCGACGCATCGTCGACCTGCTCGTCTCCTCCGGCGTCCGCATGGAGGTCTGGCGTCTCCCGGCCGAGCTCTCCGAGCCTCACCTCGGACCACCGCTGACCCCCGACGAGCTGTTGGACTTCCATCTGCTGCTCGGCGAGGACGGTTGGTTCGACGAGGTCGAGGACATGGTCCGTCGATCGATGCCTCGGTAGGGTGACGACGTGACCGGGTTGTGGCTCGTCGTGCTCTTCATCGCCTTCGCAGGTGCATGGCTCCTGCTGCGCTCACTGCGTGACGTGCGTGACGAGGTGACCCGGACGGTGGACTCCTTCGCCGAGTTCCAGGCCGCGCTCGCACCGGCGCTCGTGGTGCTCCAGGACGAGACCCGCGGCGTGGCGATGCGGCTCGAGCCTGCACGCTCGGGATCGGATCCGACCCGGGGCTAGTCTGAGCCTTCGGGGCCCGCCGCGCTGGGAAAGGAGCCCGATGCCCCAGATCGGCCCGGCCGAGATCCTCGTGATCCTGCTCGTGGCGCTGCTCGTCTTCGGTCCGAAGCGGTTGCCCGAGATCGGGCGCCAGGTCGGACGCGGCATGCGCGAGCTGAAGCGCTTCCAGGACACCGTGAAGGGCGAGCTCGACGAAGTGCTGCACTTCCACGAGGACGACACGCCCACACCATCGTCGGCGGAGCCCTCCATCAGCGCGGGCGACGCACCCCCGGCGCTCCCGGCAGCGGAACCCGGACCGACGCCGGCTCCCGCCCCTCAGGCGCGACCGGGCTCGCGGCCCCCGTCGCGCTTCCGGGCCCCCGGACCGCCTTCGAACAACTGATCCACGGCCGTGGCCCTGTTTCGCCGGAAGAAGAAGCCGCCGCGCCTGCCTGGCGGCCAGATGCCGATCATGGACCACCTGGCCGAGCTGCGCCGGCGGATCTTGATCTCGGTGGCCGCCGTCGGCATCGCCGCGGTCGTGATGTTCTTCTTCTCGAACGAGGTCATCAGCTTCCTCGTCCAGTACTACAAGGACGCGACCCACGGGAAGCGCAATGCGCTGGTGTTCACTGGTCCCGTCGACGGCTTCCTCACCCGGTTGAAGGTCGCGACCTACGGCGGGATCGTGCTCGCACTGCCGGTCTGGCTCTACGAGCTCTGGCGGTTCATCACCCCCGGGCTCAACCCGAAGGAGCGGCGGTACGCGGTCCCGTTCGTGCTCTCTTCGGTGTTGTTGTTCATCCTGGGCGCGGGTGTGGCCTTCCTCACCCTCGAGCCCGCGTTGAAGTTCCTCATCGACGTGGGTGGCCCCTCCCAGACGCCGCTGTTCACCTCGGACCGGTACCTCACGCTCGTCTCGCTCATGGTCGTCGCCTTCGGCCTGTCGTTCGAGTTCCCGGTGCTTCTCGTCTTCCTGCTGATCGCCGGGGTCATCAAGACCGCGCAGCTTCGCCACTTCCGGCGTTGGGCGATCGTCGGCATCGTCACGTTCGCGGCCGTGATCACTCCGAGCCAGGACCCGTACTCCCTGTTCTTCATGGCGGTGCCCATGTACGTGTTCTACGAGGCGTCCATCCTCATCGGTAGGATCCTCAAGAAGTGACGAACCGCCGCGCGCCCGCCCAACGCACCGGCAAGGACTGGAAGCCACCGCGCCCGCGAGACGAGATCCCGAAGGCCGTCGGGGCCGCCGCGGCCGTCGTCCTGCTCACGGCGCTGGCGATCTTCGTCATGAAGCCAGGGGATTCCGGGACTTCGGTGCCCTCCCAGATCCCGGTGACCTCCACGACCCTTCCGACGGGGACGACCGCGACGACCGCGGTCGGCGGTGCGACGGGCACCACCGGCACCACCGGGGGAGGTTCCGAGAACGGGAGCACCACGTCGGTGCCGGGCAGCTCCACCACGACCGCCAAGCAGCCGTGACCTCGGCGTCGCCGCGCCCGGCCTTCGAGGCCGGGCTTGGCTTCGCTCTCGATCCATTTCAGCGCCGGGCCCTCGACGCGCTCGACGCGGGCCAGTCCGTCCTCGTGGCCGCGCCGACGGGCTCGGGCAAGACGATCATCGCCGAGTACGCGATCCGCCTCGCCCTCTCGGGCGGCGCCAAGGCGTTCTACACGACACCGCTCAAGGCGCTCTCGAACCAGAAGTACATGGACCTCGTGCGGCTCCACGGCAGCGCGAACGTCGGCCTGCTCACGGGCGACAACGCGATCAACGGCGACGCGCCGATCGTCGTCATGACGACCGAGGTGCTCCGGAACATGATCTACGCGGGTTCGGACGCGCTCGAGGGGCTCCGCTACGTCGTCCTCGACGAGGTCCACTACCTCCAGAACCGCTACCGCGGCGCGGTCTGGGAGGAAGTGATCATCCACCTGCCCCAGACGGTGGACCTCGTCTGCCTGTCCGCCACGGTCTCGAACGCCGAGGAGTTCGCCGACTGGATCCGGACCGTCCGGGGCGAGACGACCGCGATCATCGAGGAGCGGCGGCCCGTCGAGCTCACGAACCTCTACGCGGTGGGGGAGCGCGGCGCGGAGCGCATCCATCTCCTGCCCACGTTCATGCCCGGGCCGGGCGGGGAGCTGCGGCCCAACGCGGAGGCCGCGCGGCTCGACTCCCGGGCCACGACCCGGGTGCGCGGGACGCGGGGCCGGCCGCGCAGCCGGCTGTTCACCCCGCGGCGGGTCGAGCTGGTCGAGCTCCTCGCCGAGCAGGCGATGCTGCCCGCCATCGCGTTCATCTTCAGCCGCGCCGCGTGCGACGACGCGGTGAAGCAGTGCCTCTCCGCGGGGCTCCGGCTGACGTCCTCCGAAGAACGTCGCGAGCTGCGCCGCATCGCCGAAACCCGGATGAGCGCGCTGAGCGCGGAGGATCTCGTCGCCCTCGGCCACGACACCTGGCGCGCCGGGTTCGAGGCCGGCATCGCGGCCCACCACGCCGGGATGGTGCCGCCGATGAAGGAGGCGGTCGAGGAGGGGTTCGCGGCCGGGTTGGTCAAGGTCGTGTTTGCCACCGAGACGCTGTCGCTCGGCATCAACATGCCGGCGCGGTCCGTGGTCATCGAGAAGCTCTCCAAGTTCACCGGGGAGCACCACGAGTTCCTGAC
>JADGON010000241.1 GCA_017882945.1 Acidimicrobiia bacterium
ATCGTCGTCGCCGCGTTCGTCGCCCGCCGGCTGACCCGCCCGCTCGCCGCCATGGGCGACACCGCGCGGTCGATCGCCGCGGGAGACCTCGCGGCGAGGGTGGACCTCGGTCATCACCCCGAGGACGAGCTCGCCGACCTCGCCCGCACGTTGAACGCGATGGCGGCGCAGCTCGAGCACGCCCAGGGCATGGAGCGTGCCTTCATCTTGAGCGTCTCGCATGACCTCCGCACCCCCCTCACCTCGATCCGGGGCTACGCCGAGGCGATGACGGACGGCGCGATCGGCACTGCCGACGAGCAGGCCCGCGCCGCACACGTGATCGCCGCAGAAGCGCGGCGGCTCGAACGGCTCGTCGCGGATCTCCTGGACCTCGCTCGGCTCGACGCCCGGCAGTTCTCGCTCGCACCGCGCCCGATCGACGCGGCAGAGACCGTGAAGACGGCGGTCGACGCCTTCCGCCCCGCAGCGACCGAGCTCGGCATCGCACTCGCGGTGGACGGCGCCCCGACGCTCCCCGCAGACGCCGACCCCGACCGCCTCGCGCAGATCGTCGCGAACCTCGTCGAGAACGCGCTGAAGTACGCAACCTCCAGCATCGTCGTCGAGCTCCAGGGCTACGGCACCGGCGATCTCGACCTCCGGGTACGCGACGACGGTCCGGGAATCGACCCGGTGGATCTCCCGCAGGTGTTCGACCGGCTCTACGTCTCGCGCACGCTCCCCGGTCGCAGCGTCGGCACGGGCATCGGGCTCGCCATCGTGCGCGAGCTCGCCGGCGCAATGGGCGGACAGGCCTGGGTGGACACGGGCGGCGGGTCCGGCGCGACGTTCGTCGTGCGGCTCCCCATCCTGCGCTCCGTCCTCAACCCCTCGCCGTCATGAGCTCGGCGTCGCGATCACCGCGCAGCGACACCCCCGGGACTGCACGACTCGCTGGTTGAGCTCGGCCAGCCGTTTCACGCCGGTCGGGTCGACGCCCGGCACCGAGCCGACGGCGTACGCGACCAGCGGTTCCTCGAGGTACCCGCGCAGGTCGAGTCGTCGGGCGGCGGTGAGCTCGCCGAGCAGCTGTTGCTGCAGCCGTACGATCTCGGCTTCCTCGGCCGGCGCAAGCGGGGTCGTCTTCGCAATCACCCGCGCGCCCCGACGGGCCAGGAGCGCCGGGATGTTCGAGCCCTGGCTCGTCACGGTCCAGATCTCGTCCGTTTCGGAAGGATGCGCGGTTCGCTGGTCACCGAAGATGCGACCTTGTTCCGGGCGGACTCTGACGTCGACGCCGGCGCGGTCGAGCTCGTCGACCATTCCGTCGTACAGGCTCGGGAGAGCCGTCCCGTACGACTGGAGATAGATGACCCGGCGGGTCGGAAGACCCTCGCGGCGGAGCTGGTCCATCACCTTCCCCAGGGCCGGCCCGCGTTTTTGGAGATTGGTGTACTCCACGGACGAGCTGACCGAGGCGCCCAAGCTGACGGTTCCGTAGGCCACCAACCCCAGCACGGAGACCAGGACGACCGCGCGTGCGACACGCGGCACCCAAGGCGCAACCGCAGTCGCGATCGACCAGACGCAGGTGACGACGATGAACGCGGCGAGGACCGCACGCCATTGGAAGGTGTAGAGCCGGGGCTCGTCGGCGCTCGAGATGGCCACCGCGCCCACGACGAACAGCACGGTCGCGAGACCGACCAGCCGCAGGTCGAACCGGGATGCGGATCGCCGGGCGGCGACGAACCCGAGACCGAGCAGGAGCACCGGAGCGAGCAGCCACACGCGCGACGCCGGGACCGCGTGGGCCGTGTACGACGTCACCCGCGTCGTCGCACCGAGCCAGTTGGGAGCCCACCGGAATTCGTCACTCATGATCCCGGTCGCCGAGCCGAGCCCGACCCGCGCGTGGTTGCCTCGGACGAAGTAGATCGCGATCTTTCCGAGGTTGCCGGGCCAGTGCAGGAGCACATCGACGATTGGCAGGATCCACACGAACAGCCAGACGGCCGCGGAGATGACGACGGTCGACTTCCAGCGGGCGGGAACGCGATGGTGCCGGCGTGCATCCCAGAGGGTGCAAGCGACGGCCCACGCGAAGCACGCGACGACCAGCGCCGCGTACCCGATGTGGGTCTGCATGACGACGTTGCCCACCACCGACATCGAGATGAGCTGGGAGAACCAGCCGTCGGCAGTCAAGCCGGTGAGGTAGAGGAACAGGATGAAGCACGACACCGGGATGTTGGGGTTCCAGGGCTCCGTGAAGAGCCACGGTCCGAAGGCGAGGAAGCTCAGCGCGGTGACGGTCGCCGCGGCCAGGAAGATCCGCAGGCCGCGTTGCCATGTCACCCACGCGAGCCAGCCCAGCGCGGCACCCTGGATCACGGCGCCACTGATGCGCGTCGCCCAGGCCGCGCCGCCGAACGGCGCCGAGATGAGTCCCATCAGCCAGAACATCAGCGGACCCGGATGATTCCAACCAGGCCGGCTGTACAGGCCGGTGAGCGGCGTGTTCGACGTCCACACGTCGCGCACCCGCAGGTCGGTGATCCCGAAGTCATCGACCGGGAGCCAGGAACGGCCGGCGAACCTGCCGATCGTGACGAGCGCCGGCAGCACCATCAACAGGCCTACCGCGACACCGAGCCCGATCCGCACGCCGCGCCTGCCGAGGAACGGGAGCGCCGGGCCTTGCGGCGCCATCGAGGACGACGTCGGCTCGATGTCGCGTGCGACCCCTGAGTCTGGGTCGCGCGCAATCGTGGCGCTGCTGTCGTTCCCCATGTTGGGACCGCCTGCCTTCAGTGGCGGGACAGTCTCGCAGGCGGATCGCGCTGCGCCAAGGCGCGTGCGACTCTAGGGCCGCCCCGGCAGGGCTTCGACGAGGGCGTTCGCGCCCGCGACGGTGACCGCCGTCGGTGGCTCGAGCTCACGGCGGACGTAGCCGAGCGCGAGGCCCGGCACCGAGCTCGTGATCTGGCCGACGACCTTGCCATCGGCCTCGACATCGGCACCGCGGGTCAGCTCCCTCCCCGCGTCGGACGGTCGGATCCCGCGCAGCAGCCGGTTGACGTGACCCCGGGAGTCGATGCGGGCCACGAGCTCCTGCCCGAGGTAGCACCCCTTCGAGAACGACACCGAGCCCCGATCGAGCCACGCCTCCTGGGGGATCGTGCTGTCATCCAGATCGACGCCGAGCCGCGGGATGCCGGCTTCGATGCGTGCCCGCTCGTACGCGTCCGCATCGAGACCTCTCGCTGCGAAGTCCACGAGGTCCTCCCGAGGCCCGATCACGTCCACACCCACCGTGGTCGACCAGCCGACCGGCAGCACGCGGCTGCTCGCGGGCACGTCGTCGATGCCGGAGAACGCGTCACCTCGCAGGGCCGCCATCCCCCACGGTTCGATGGGCTCGTCGATCTCCACCTTCACCCGGAGCCGGAACCGCTCGAGCGCCGCACGCAACGCGGGACCGAAACCGGCCTCGACGTCGAGCCACGCGTCGTCGCCCACCCGGACGAGGCGGAACCATGAGTCGATCTTGCCCTTGGGGGTCAACAGCAACGACGACACCACTGCCCCGTCGTCAAGCCCCTCGACGTCCTGGGAGACGAGGCTCTGGAGGAAGGAGAACGCGTCCGGGCCCGTCACGGTCACCAGATCACGTTCGAGGACGGTCATGCTGCGCTCATGGGCGGGGCTCCAGGGTGGCCAGCTTTCGTGATGCCGCGGCCGCAGTGAGCAACGCCTTCGCCTTGTTGTGGCATTCCAGGTCTTCGAGCTCGGGGTCCGAGTCCGCGACGATCCCGGCGCCGGCCTGCACGCTCGCCTGGTCGCCGCGCCACAGCATCGTGCGAATTGTGATCGCGGTATCCAGGTTGCCCGAGAAGTCCAGGTAGCCGACCACCCCGGCGTAGGGTCCACGCTTCACCGGTTCGAGCTCGTCGATGATCTCCATCGCCCGCACCTTCGGCGCACCGCTCACGGTGCCCGCCGGAAACGTGGCCCGCAGCACGTCGACCGCGGTGCGACCCTCGGCCAGATCTCCCGACACCTGGCTCGTCAGGTGCATGACATGCGAGTAGCGCTCGAGGGTCATGAGCTCGTCGACCTGCTCCGTCCCGAAGCGCACGACCCGGCCGACGTCATTGCGCGCGAGGTCGACCAGCATCACGTGCTCGGCGCGCTCCTTGGGGTCTTCGCTGAGCTCGGCCGCCATGAGCCGGTCGTGCTCCTCGGTCCGGCCGCGAAAGCGCGTCCCGGCGATCGGCCGGCTGATCACCCGGCCGCCCAGCACCTGCACCATCGGCTCCGGTGACGAGCCGACGAGCGTCGCCTCTTCGTGGCGCAGGAAGTACATGTACGGCGACGGGTTCACCTGCCGGAGCACGCGGTACACATCGAAGGGCTCGTAGCGACCCTCGAGGTCGAACCGCTTGGCCAGGACCACCTGGAAGATGTCGCCCGCGAGGATGTGCTCGCGGGCGACCCCGACCGCGCGCTGATACTCCGCCGACGTCAACGACGTGGTGAAGGGCGGCAGCTCGGTCAGGTCCTCCGCCGGTGGCGGTGACGGCACGTACGGCAACGGGCGCGCGAGCTCGTCGACGAGCTCGTCGAGCCGGCTCACGGCCCGCGCGTACGCGGCATCGACGGAGTCGACGGGCGCGTCGGGCTCGAGGAAGACGTTCTCGATCAGGTAGAGCCGCTGGCGGTAGTGGTCGAACGCGGTGACATGGCCGGTGAGCGCGAGCACGGCGTCGGGCCAGCCGAGCGGATCCGCGGGGACGTCGGGAAGGTGCTCGACCTCGCGCACGACGTCGTAGCCGAGGTACCCGACGACGCCACCGTGGAAGGGCGGCAGCTCGGCCAGGCGCGGCGCGCGGTACCGGGTGAGCAGCGCCTCGATCGCGGCGAGGGCACCGCGGTC
>JADGON010000242.1 GCA_017882945.1 Acidimicrobiia bacterium
AGGAGGTCGCCAACTGCATCGCCTACATCGCGTCCGATGACGCGCGCTACATGATCGGATCGATCGTTTCGATCGACGGCGGACTCGTCACCTACGGAGGGGGTTTTCCGACATGAGCGAGCTGATCGCCGCTTGGACCTCGTTGTGGGACCTCATCGAGCAGCGCGCCGCCGCCTCCCCCGACGCGCCGTTCGGGATCGACGAGAACGACCGCTCGCTGACCTTCGCCGAGTACCGAGACGCGTGCAACCGTGCCGCGGCCGGGCTCGCCGAGCTCGGGGTGGGCGAAGGCACGAACGTCTCCTGGCAGCTGCCGACCTGGCTCGAGTCGATGGTCCTCGTGGGCGCGCTCGCCCGCCTCGGTGCGGTGCAGAACCCGATGCTGCCGATCTACCGGGAACGCGAGGTCGGCTTCATCACGAACCAGACCGGCGCCAACCTCCTCATCGTGCCGTCCGTGTGGCGTGGCTTCGACTACGAGGCGATGGCTCGGTCGATCGCGGCGGGCACGCTCGGTCTCGAAGTGCTCGTCTGTGACAAGAGCCTCCCCGAAGGTGACCCATCGACGCTCGGCCCGCCGGCCGCCGGTGCCGACGAGCCGTTCAAGCCCGGGGTCGCGACCGACGGACCCTGGCGTTGGGTCTTCTACACGTCGGGCACGACCGCCGATCCAAAGGGTGCGCGCCACACGGACAAGACCGTCGGCGCCTCCGCGTACACGATGGACCTCGTGCTCGAGATGAACGCCGAGGATCGCAACGCGATGGTGTTCCCGTTCACGCACATCGGTGGGATCGGCTGGCTGTTCGCCTCCTTGATGGGTGGGTACGTCCACGTGCTGGTCGAGTCGTTCGTTCCGGACACGACGATTCCGGTGCTCCGACGCAACCGGGTGACGATCGCCGGTGCGGGCACTGCGTTCCATCTCGCGTACCTCGCCGCGCAGCGCAACGAGCCGGATGCCCCGATCTTCCCGGACGCGCGCGCCTTCGTCGGGGGTGGTGCCGCGAAGCCGCCGGCCCTGCACTTCGAGGTGAAGGGCGAGCTCGGCGGCGTGGGCATCGTGAGCGGCTACGGCCTGACCGAGGTGCCGATCCTCGCCATGGCGAGCATCCACGATCCCGATCAGAAGCTTGCCGACACCGAGGGGCGTCCCGGACCCGGGGTCGAGGTCAAGATCGTGAAGCTCGACGGCACGCCCGCCGGACCAGGTGAAGAGGGCGAGATCCGGGCGAAGGGTCCCAACCTGATGCTGGGCTACGTCGACGCGTCGCTCGACGCCGAAGCCTTCGACGAGGAGGGCTTCTTCCGCAGCGGTGACCTCGGCAACCTCGACGAGGACGGGTTCATCGCGATCACCGGCCGGCTCAAGGACGTGATCATCCGGAAGGGCGAGAACATCTCGGCCAAGGAGGTCGAGGACCTCCTGTTCACCAACCCCCAGGTTGCCGACGCGGCGGTGATCGGTCTTCCCGACGAGCGCTCGGGGGAGCGGGCCTGCGCGCTCGTCGTCCCGGCCGATCCGCAGAACCCACCGACCCTGGCCGAGCTGTTCGAGTTCCTCAAGGGTGAAGGGCTCATGGTGCAGAAGATCCCCGAGCAGCTCGAGATCCTCGACGTGCTGCCGCGCAACCCGACCGGCAAGGTGCTCAAGCATGAGCTGCGCAAGCAGTACGCGGACAAGTAGGGCGGTCGAACGGTGCCGCTGACCGACGAGCTGCGCGAGCTCGCTGCCCGGGTGTCGAACTGGGGTCGCTGGGGCCCCGACGACCAGCGGGGCACGTTGAACCTCGTGGACGAGGTTGCCGTCCGCAGGGGCGCAGCCGCCGTACGGAGAGGTGCAGCGTTCTCGCTCTCCATCCCGATGGACGCCGACGGGCCGCAGACGGGCCGCGTCATGGGGCGCGAGAACCCGAAGCTCACGGTGACGGTGGCGTCGTTCGCCTTCACCGGGGATCCCGGTGACTTCCAGACGAGCGACGACAAGATCGAGACCGGGTTGCAGTCGGCCACGCACTGGGATGCGCTTGCGCACGCGGGCTACGACGACTTGCTGTACAACGACAATCCGTCGTCGGTCATCAACATGGAGGTGGGCGCGACCCGCTTGGGCATCGAGCACTTCGGACCGCTCGTGACGCGGGCTCTTCTGTGCGATGTCGCGCGGCACCACGGAGTCGAGTGGTTCGACGAGCCGTACTCGATCACCGGCGAGGACCTGGAGGCATGTGTGACGAGCGCGGGATTGCGGGTCGAGCCCGGTGACGTGATCCTCGTGCGCACGGGCCAGATGCATTGGCTCCGGGAAGGTGACCGGCATCGCTACGCGGACATCTCACCGGGGGTCGGTGTCGAGTCGCTCGCATGGCTCCACGACCACGACGTGGCGGCAATCGCGACGGACACCCATACGTTCGAGCCGTATCCCGGGAGCGGAGACAATCCGTTCCTCTTTCCCGTGCACATGATCGACCTGCGGGACATGGGAATGCCCCAAGGCCAGCAGTGGGCGCTCGACGAGCTGGCCGAAGACTGCCTCTCGGACGGTGTCTACGAATGCCTGCTGGTCGCGACGCCACTGCCGATCAGCGGTGGCCTCGGTGGCCTCGTCGCACCGACGGCGGCAAAGTGAGCGCGGTGCGGACGGTCGCGGTCACCGGCTCGGCTTCCGGCCTCGGCGCGGCGGTGCGGGCGCGCCTCGTTGCCGGCGGAGCGCGGGTCGTCGGCGTGGACCTGCGCGACGCCGACATCCTCGCCGACCTCTCGGGACCGTCGGGGCGGGAGGGCGCGGTGGCGGCCGTGCTCGCGGCCAGCGACGGTGTGCTCGACGGGCTTGTCCCCTGCGCGGGTCTCGGCCCGCAGGTCCCGGACCATGCATTGATTGCTTCCGTGAACTACTTCGGCTTTCTCGCTGTCCTGGACGGGCTCTTCGATGCTCTGTGCCGCGGCGTCGCCCCGGCCGCCGTCGCGATCTCGTCGAACTCGACCACGATCGATCCCACCGTCGACGCCGCGCTCATCACCGCGTGTCTGGAGGGTGACGAGCCCGCGGCCCGATCGCGGGCGGTCGAGCTCGAAGGCAACTCCGTGTACGCATCGTCGAAGGTCGCGGTGGCGCGGGCGGTGCGCCGGCGCGTGACGGAGTGGGGCGCGGCCGGGGTGCGCGTGAACGCGGTTGCACCCGGCCCGTTCGAGAGCCCGCTGCTCCAGGGCGGGCGTGAGGACCCGGTCCTCGGTCAGCTGATCGACGCACTCCCGGTACCGACTGGGAAGATCGGCCAGCCCGACGAGGTCGCCGCGGTCGTCGAGTTCCTCCTCTCGCCTGCCGCGTCCTACGTGCACGGCAGCATCGTGTTCGTCGACGGCGGCATCGACGCCCTCATCCGTCCCGACGCGATCTGACCGCTCCGGGTTCGACGCCTGGGTGGCTGGGTAGGGTGCGCGGTGTGACAGCTGAACCGAGGGTGGGGCCGCTACCGGTCGATGTGGCGCGTGAAGCCGCGGCGGCTGGGGACGTGCCGGAGTACGTCGTCGGCACCAATGTGTTCCGGACGTTGCTGGTCCACCCGCCCCTTGCTCGCGTGCTGAACGCGGTCCTGGACCCGTTGCTGCTGAACGGGACGATCGACGCACGCCTGCGTGAGCTCGTGATCATGAGGGTCGCGTGGGTTACGGGATCGGTCTACGAGTGGTCGCAGCATTGGATGCTCGCCCCGATGTTCGGCGCTCCGACCGAGGAGCTGGCCGCGGTGCGGAACTGGGAAGCATCGGACCGCTTCGGTGCGACCGAACGCGCGATTCTCGCGGCGACCGACGAGACGCTTTCGGGGCAGGCTGTCTCGGACGCGACGTGGGGCGCGTTGGCGACCGCGTTCCCCGACGATGCGCAGCGCATGGAGCTGCTCATGCTCGTCGGCGGCTACCAGATGCTCTCGGGCGTGCTGCGTTCGCTGCGGGTCCCACTCGATGCCGGGCTCGAGCCGTGGCTTCCCGACGGGGTCAGCCCGCTCGACCCTGGATCACCAGATGGCGGTCGGTGATCGGCTGGACGTCGAGCGCGTCGAGTCCGGCCGCGGCGAGCTGCGCTCGCACCTCGTCGGTCGTGAACGCGGCGCAGAGCGAGTGGAAGAAGTCGCGGCGCAGGACATCCGGCTCGCCGCGCGCGTGCTGATCGACCAACGCCTGCGCGATCGCGGCTGACTCGGGTCGCATGAGGTCCTGCACGAAGATGCACGCACCGGGCGACGCCGCGATCCGGATCGCGTCCCAGAGCACGGCAGGATCGTGGAAGTGGTGAAGCGCCGCGGTCGAGACGACTGCGTCGAAGGCACCGAGCGTCGCGAGCTCCGGATCGGGGAGCAACCGGTGTTGGAGCGAGATCTGACCGGCGCAGCCCTCGCGGGCGACCCGCTGAACACCCAGGGCGAGCATCGCGGGAGAGCCTTCGAGCCCGACGATGTGAGTGTCCGGGTAGGCGCGCGCGAAACGGACCGTGACGTCCGCCGGGCCGCACGCGAGGTCGAGCATGCGCCCACCGGCGAACTCGGGGAACGCCGCGCCGAAGCGGGTGACCGCGCCCTGATGTGACTCGGTGAAGTCGGCCTCGGAGTACGCGATCGCCTGGTCGTCATCGACCATGAGCTCGGGTTCGGTGACCCGCTCCATCACGGCGCCCCGATCTCGTAGACGACCACGTCGAAGCGGTACTCCGGGTGCATCGTCGTGCGTTCCAAGGTCATGCCGAGCTTCTGCATCACGTTCCACGAGCGCCGGTTCTCGGGTCGGGTGACGCTGACGAGCCGGTCGAGGCCGAGAGGCCCGAAGGCGTAGCCCATCGCGACGCGCGCGCCCTCGGTCGCCAGGCCCTGCCCCCACCGGTCGCGAGCCAGGCGCCATCCGATCTCGACGGCCGGGAGGATCTCGGGGAGGAAGCGCGGGACGGCGAGCCCGACGAAGCCGATGCACTCGTCGGTCTCCTTCGGCGTGGCGCACCACAGCCCGAACCCGTCGTGGTCCCATCGTTGGCGGAACCCGTTCATCTGCTCGGTGGCCCCGGCCCGCGAGAGCGGGTCGCCCTTCGCTCCGTGCCACCGCATGACCTCTGGATCTGCGCACAGCTCGGCGTAGGCGTCGAGGTCGTCGTCGCTCCATGGGCGCAGCCGGAGACGCGCGGTCTCGAGCGTCGGTGGCGTGGTCATGACGGTGCCGCGCGCTGCACGAAGGTCGCGAAGAGCGCGTGCTGCGCGGGATCGCGACCCGCGGTGTCCTCCGGATGCCACTGCGCGCCGACGATCCATGCGTCGCCGTCGAGCTCGATGCCTTCGACGATCCCGTCGGGGGCGCGGGCGGTGATCCGGAGCCGGTTGCCGAGCCGGTCGATCGCCTGATGGTGGTGGGACGAGCACTCGTTGTGCGTCGTCCCCATCGCCTGGGCAAGCCGGGATCCCGGCTCGATGTCGAGATCGTGCAGCGTCGCGCCGCCCTCGACTCCAGGGGTCCCGTGGCCGATCAGCCCCGCACGACCCGTGATGTGCTGGTCGAGCGAGCCACCGAGCAGGACGTTGAGCACCTGCGCGCCGCGACAGATCGCCAGCGTGGGCATGCCGCGGTCGATGGCGGCGCGGGCCAGTGCAAGCTCGAACGCATCACGAACATGGCTCACCCCGTAGATGTGACGGTCGGATTCCGCTCCGTACGTCGCGGGGTCGAGGTCGCCGCCACCGAGCAGGAGCAGGCCGTCGAAGTGGTCGAGGAGGTCGCTTGCTGCCGCGGCGTCCAGCTCCTCGGGCATGAGGACCGCTTCCTGCGCGCCGGCCCGCTTGAGCGCCGCGACGTACGGCTCCGGCACCGCGACCCCGGCGTCGAGCCAGCCCTCGACGCGCCCGGGACGCACCGGGTACGCCGGTACGGCGATGAAGGGCTTCCGGGTCACGTTCAGAATTGCTCGAAGTTGCGGCGAAGCTCCCAGTCGGTCACGGCCTGGTTGAACACCGCCCACTCCTGTCGTGCCGCGTGCACGAGATGCTTGTGCACAGCTTCGCCGAAGGCGGCGCCGGCCACCTCGCTGCGTTCGAACTCGGCGATCGCGTCGACGATGTTCCAGGGCACGTGCGGGATGTCCGGGGCCTCGTACGCGTTGCCCACGAGCACGGGCGGCGGCTCGATCTTGTTCTCGATGCCGTGCAGGCCGGCTGCGATGGTGGCCGCGAACGCGAGGTACGGATTGCAGTCCGCACCGGGGATGCGGGACTCGATGCGGAAACCCTGGCCGTGACCGACGAGCCGGAAGCCGCACGTTCGATTGTCGCGACCCCAGGCGAGTGCGGTCGGTGCCCACGACTCGGGTTGGTAGCGCTTGTACGAGTTGACGGTCGGAGCGAACATCCAGGCGAGTTCCCGGCCGGTGGCGACGAGCCCGCCGAGCCAGCCTCGGAACGCGTCCGACATGTGGTCCGGTCCGTTCTCGTTCCACATGAGCGACTCGGTGCCGTCGATGTTCCAGAGGCTCGAGTGCACGTGACACGAAGAGCCGACCTCGTCCATCGAGTACTTGGCCATGAACGTCAGCGATCGGCCGTTGAGGCCGGCGATCTCCTTGGCTCCGTTCTTGTAGATCACGTGCCGGTCGGCCATGGTGACCGCGTCTGCGTAGCGCAGGTTGATCTCGTGCTGACCCTTGCCGGCTTCACCCTTCGAGAACTCGACTGGCACGCCGGCGTGGTCCATGCCGTTGCGGATCTGGCGGATGAGGTACTCATCACGCGTCGTCTGGAGGATGTGGTAGTCCTCGATGAAACCGGAGTGCGGGGTCAGGTCCTGGAAGTGCTTCGCCTGTGCCTCCTCGTAGGACTCCTTGAAGAGGAAGAACTCCAGCTCGGACGCGCACATCACCCGGAAGCCGAGCGCCGCCGCGCGCTCGACCTGCTTGATCAGGATCTGGCGCGGTGAGACCTCGACCGGCTCGCCCGTCTCGGAGTCGAACAGGTCGCAGAGCACGAGCGCGGTCTTCTCGAGCCACGGCACGATCCGCAAGGTGGACGGGTCCGGGACGCAGCGAAAGTCGCCGTAGCCGGACTCCCAGTTCGCGAAGTCGAAGCCGGAGAGCGGGGTCATGTCCACGTCCACGGCGAGCAGGTACACGCAGGCCTCGATCGCACCCTCACCCGACGCGACATGGTCGAGATAGAAGTGGCCGGTCACCCGCTTGCCGATGAGCCGGCCCTGCAGGTCGGTGAACGCAACGAGCACCGTGTCGACCCCCCCGTTGCGGATCAGTGTCTCGAGCGCCTGCGGATCGAGCATGCCGGTCGTCATCAAGGTTCCCTTCGGTCCCGAGTCAGGCTATTGCGCTTACTCGGGGGTGACGTACGCCGCGGTGATCCCGCCGTCTACGACGAGCTGCGAGCCGGTCATGAACGACGATTCGTCGGAGGCGAGGAAGAGCGCCGCGTTCGCGAGCTCCTCGGCCCGGCCGAGCCGCCCCATCGGGATGTGCACCAGCCGGCGCTGGCGGCGGGCCGGGTCGCTCATCAGATCCTCGAGCATCGGGGTCGCGATCGGCCCCGGGCAGAGCGCGTTGGCGCGGATGCCCTGGCGCGCGTACTCGACCGCGATCTCCCGGGTCATCGAGAGCACGCCACCCTTGCTCGCGGTGTAGGCGATCTGCGCGGTCGCCGCACCCATCAGCGCGACGAAGGACGCCACGTTGATGATCGAGCCGCCTCCCGACTCGAGCATCGCGGGGATCCCGTACTTGCAGCCGAGCCAGACGCCCTTGAGGTTCACGTCCATGACGCGCTCCCAGGTCGACTCCGGCGTCTCGGTGGCGCCACCGTCGTCGGCCGGGAAGATGCCCGCGTTGTTGTAGAGGACGTGCAGCGCACCGAAGCGTTGCATGCTGAACGTCACCATTGCGTCGACGTCGCGGCTGTCGGACACGTCGACCTTCACGAAGGCCGCTTCGCCACCGGCAGCCTCGATGGTCGCGACCGTCTTGGCCCCGAGCCCCTCGTCGTAGTCGGCGACGACGATGCGGGCGCCCTCGCCGGCGAAGCGCTCGGCCGCGACGCGCCCCATGCCATTGCCTGCGCCCGTGATGAGCGCGACCTTGCCGTCGAGCCGCCCCATGCACCCTCCTAGGATCCCGATCGTGAGTCGAAGGCGCGAAACCTAGAGGCGGGAGAGCCACGATGCAGATCTCGGTGACGATCTCCGGATTGTCACGGCTGTTCGGCGATGATCTCGCGGGCATCGTCGAGGTGGCGCGCGTCGCCGACGAGGTCGGCATCCATCAGCTCGTGATGACGGACCACCTGGCGATCGGTCCCCGAACGGACCGCTACCCGTTCGCGGCGAAGTTCCCGTATCCGCCCGAGGAGCCCTGGCTCGAGCCCCTCTCGGTGCTCGCGGCGTTTGCCGCGGCCACGACCCGGGTGCGGCTCGGGACGGGCGTGCTGATCGGCCCGCTGCGCCCCGCACTCGTCGTCGCGAAGACCGTGGCCACCCTCGACGTGCTGTCGCGGGGCCGCGTCGACCTCGGACTCGGCACCGGTTGGCAACGTGAGGAGTTCACGGATCCGGGCCTGCCGTTCGTCGGCCGCACCGCCCGCATGGAGGACGCGGTCCGGGCGTGCCGCGCGGTCTGGGAGCACGCGCCGCCGGTGTCGTTCGCGTCCGACACCGTCTCGTTCAGCGACCTCTGGTGCGAGCCGCGCCCCGTGCAGCCCCGGATCCCGATCTGGTTCTCCGGGGCGGCGAACGCGGCGACGGTCCGACGCGTTGCCGAGCTCGGCGACGGATGGCTCCCGCTGGCGATCCCGATCGATGACGTCGCTTCCACGGTCGAGGAGCTGCGTGCTGCGTTTCGCGAGCACGGCAGGGATCCCGCGACGCTCCAGGTCCGTCAGAACCTCGCGGTGAGGACGGATGAGGGCGGTGGAGTGGACGTTGCCGCGACCGTTGCACCGATTCCGGACCTGGCGGCACGCGGCGTGACGATGGTCTCCGTTGCCCTGGGCCGGTTCCTGCGCACTCGCGAGGACATCGGCCCCTTCTTGCGTGACCTGGGTGACGCGTTCTCGTAAAGAGGGTTACCTTGAGCCGTCGACCAGGGGGATTACATGGCTCACGATCTCGTCATCCGGAACGGACGCGTCGTCGACGGCACGGGTGGAGAACCCGTCAACGCCGATGTCGCCATCGATGGAGACCGCATCACGACCGTCGGAGACGTCGACGAGCGTGGGCGCCGGGAGATTGACGCCGACGGACAGCTCGTCACGCCCGGCTTCGTCGACATCCACACGCACCTCGACGCGCAGCTCGCATGGGACCCGATCGGCTCGTCGTCGTGCTGGCACGGCGTCACCTCGGTCGTGCTCGGCAACTGCGGAGTCACGTTCGCGCCGTGCAAGCCGGAGGATCGTCGGACCCTCGCCGAGATGATGGAGTCGGTCGAGGACATCCCGGCCGATTCGATCATGGAGGGGCTCGACTGGGACTGGGAGACCTACGGCGAGTACCTCGACGCGGTGGACCGGATGCCCAAGGGCATCAACGCCGGGGGGATGGTCGGTCACTGCGCGGTGCGAATCCACGCGATGGGGGAGCGCGCGCTCGACGAGGCGCCTGCGACCGAGGCGGATGTCGCCGCGATGTGCGAGCTGGTGGCCGAGGCGATCGATGCCGGTGCGCTCGGCTTCTCGACCTCGCGCACCGCGCTGCACCGCGTCCCCGACGGTCGTGTGGTCCCCGGCACCCACGCGGATCCCCGCGAGCTGCTCGCAATCGCGCAGGTCATGGGCGATCGCAACCGGGGTGTGTTCGAAGCGGCACCCGCGCTCGGTGAGCGGGGTGCGGATGGCGAACGGCGCACGCAGCCCGAGGTCGCGTTGCTCGGCGAGCTCAGCCGGCGCACCGGCCGTCCGGCGACGTTCGGGCTCAGCCAGACGAAGAAAGTGCCCGGCATCCACACCGACGCGCTCGAGACCGTCGAGCAGCAGAACGGCCTTGGCGCGGATCTGCGTCCGCAGACGACCGCTCGCGGCATCGGCCTGCTGTTCGGCCCCGCGTGCCGGACCCCCTTCGACGGTGCTCCCGAGTGGAGGGCACTGCGGGACATGCCGCTGCCGGAGAAGCTGGCCCTGATGCGCGACCCGCAACGCCGCGCCGAGCTGGTGGAGGCGGCCGAGGGCCGGCCGACGATCCCGATGGAGGAGCTGTACGTCCTCCCGGTGGGTGACGCCCGCTACGACCTCGGACCGGACGACTCGCTCGGCGCCGAAGCGAAGCGACGCGAGGTCAGCCCGGCAGAGGCGTTCCTCCAGCTCGTCGACGAACGCAACGGCAACGTCCTCGTGAACTGGCCGTTCCTCAACGACGACCTCAGCGCGGTGGAGACGATGCTGCGTCACCCGGCCACCGTGATGGGACTGGCGGATGCCGGCGCGCACGTGGGGATGATCATGGACTCGAGCCAGCCGACGTTCTTCCTCACGTACTGGATCCGGGACCGCGGGCTCTCCGGCATCGGCGAGGCAGTCCGACGGCTCACGTCGGACACCGCGGAGCTCTTCGGCGTGACCGACCGCGGCGTGCTCCGGCCCGGTGCGTTCGCGGATGTCAACGTCATCGATCTCGACGGCATGCGGCTGCCGCAGCCCGAGTACGTCAACGACTTCCCGAGAGGGGCGGGCCGCTACGTCCAGCGCGCCTCGGGGTACACGGCGACGATCGTCAACGGCTCGGTGTTCATGGAGGACGGCGAGCACACCGGCGAGCTCGCGGGTCGCCTGCTGCGCTCGTAGCGCCCGACCGCGAGCGGGCCAGAGAGAGGGGGACTCTGTGCGCTGGGACGAAGACGACCCGGGCCTGCCGATCAAGTTCGGCCCGTGCGCGAACGACGAGTACGAGCCGGTGCCGTTGTCGCCGGTCGTCCGCGAGACGATCCGGCGCGCCCGGCTCGCCTGCGACGAGAACGCGCGCCGGGCCGGCATGAGTCGCCGCCGATTCCTGCTCTCGGCCTGCGCTGCCGCGACCACGCTGCTGGTGCTGCAGGGCTGCAACGACGAGGCCGCGAAGAGCGCGGGCAAGCCGAAGCCCGGTGGGGCATTCAAGATCCCGAAGGACGCGACGACCGACCCGACGATTGCCAACGATGCTCTCGGAGGCTCCGAGCTCATCTTCGACGTCCAGAACCACCTCCTGGACTACACGCTCGATCCTCACAGCCGGGACGAGGCGTTCTTCGGCGCCGACTTCCCCCAGGCCAGGTGTGGCGACGCGGATCCCCACGACTGCTTCTCGGTGGACCACTTCCTCGAGGAGATCTTCATCAAGAGCGACACATCGATGGCAATCGTGTCGTCGTTGCCGATCCGGCCCGAGCACAGCGCCGAGTCGATCCAAGTGCGCGACAAGGCCCGACGGATCGCGCACGCGGTCTGCCACGATGATCGGCTCCTCATCCAGGGCGAGGCGCACCCGACGCTCGCCCCGACCGCGGAGTGGCTTGCCGCGATGGAGCAGTCAGCCGCGAAGTATCCGCTGGCCGCATGGAAGGTGTACACGCACCAACCCGGACCGCCGTGGTGGCTCGACGATCACGAGGCCGGCTTGGCGCAAGTGGGGGAGCCGTTCATTCGCAAGGCCGTCGAGCTCGGCATCCCGCGCATCTGCGTGCACAAGGGACTGGTGAGTGGGCACTACGGATCACCGGTGGACATCGGGCCCGCCGCCCGGAGGCATCCCGACGTCTCGTTCCTCGTGTACCACTCGGGCTACGACAACGATCAGTTCGAAGGTCCGTACACGCAGGCGACCGCGATGAACGGCGCGAATCGGCTCATCACGTCGATGTTGCAGGCGGGCATCGGCCCGAATCAGAACGTCTACGCCGAGCTCGGCACCACGTGGTACCGGCTGATGTCGACGCCCGACCAGGCCGCGCACGTCCTGGGCAAGCTCCTCAAGTACGTCGGCGAGGACAACGTGCTCTGGGGCACCGACTCGATCTGGTACGGCTCGCCCCAGGATCAGATCCAGGCGTTGCGCACGTTCGAGATCTCGCCGCAGCTGCAGGAGACCTACGGGTACCCGGCGCTCACAGCTGACTTGAAGGCGAAGATCTTCGGCCGCAACGCGCTGCGGGTCTACGACGTGAAGCCGATCACGACCAAGTGCAGGTTCACCCGGGAGCAGCTCGCCCAGGTGCGGCTCACCGCGGCGAGCGGGCACCGCACCTACGGCCCGACGACCCCGGCGGAGGCAAGGAGGCTCCAGGCGTAGCCGCGCCCGGGCCCGACGTGGTTTCATGGGCACATGACGACACTCGAGATTCCCAAGGCCCTCCATCGCGGTGAGAGTGAGCTGCCGTTCGTCGCGCTCGGCGACGGCACCCACCTCCAGCTTCTCCAGGTCGACGTCGAAGCCGGCCTCTGGGTGATCCGGACGAAGTTCGAGCCCGGTGTGATCGTGCCGACGCACAAGCACACCGGCGAGGTGTTCGCGTTCACGCTGACCGGCAGCTGGAAGTACGCGGAGTACCCGGAGGTGAACCTCCCGGGCTCGTACCTCTACGAACCGGCCGGATCGGTCCACACCCTCACGGTGCCGGCGGAGAACGACGGCATGACCGACGTGTGGTTCGCGATCTATGGCGCCAACCTCAACCTCGATGCCGACGGCAACGTCGAGACGGTGATCGACGCGGGCCTCGTGCGCGACACGTACTTGGCCCTCTGCGAAGCCGAGGGCCACCCTCGCCCCAACGTCATCGGCGCCTAGTCTCGACGCCAAGGCGCCGAGGGGAGCTACTCGGAGCTGAGGAAGAGGTTCTTGACCTCGGTGTAGTGCTCCATCGCGTGCATCCCGAGCTCGCGGCCGAGACCGCTGCGCTTGTAGCCACCGAACGGTGCTTCGGTGCGGACGCTGCGGTTGGAGTTCACCGAGAGCACGCCGGTGCGGATCGCCTTGCCGACGCGGATCGCCCGTCCGAGGTCTCGGGTCCAGAGGGATCCGGAGAGGCCGTAGTCGCCGTCGTTCGCGATCCGGATCGCGTCCGCCTCGTCGGCGAACG
>JADGON010000038.1 GCA_017882945.1 Acidimicrobiia bacterium
CCAGGATCACGACCTCGGTGAGGTTGCGGTCGAGGAAGCTCTTGACGTCCCCGAGCACATCGGTGGCCTTCACGGCACCGAGCTCGCAGAAGTCGTGGCAGAAGTAGACGTCCTGCTTCTTCCCTGACGTGTCCGCGGTTCCGGTCAGCGCACCCATGCGGTCGAGTGCCTGCACCGCTTCCTTGCCGCGCTCCTGCTCGAGCTGCTTGCGGTTCACGCCACCGGCGAGGTTCGTGCGCACCAGCCCGTTGTCCTCGTAGCCGTAGTAGGCGTCGAGCATCAGGAACCGGGCGCCCGCGTTGAGCTGCTCAGCGACCGTGATCGTGTGCTCGGCCCCCAAGAAGTTGTACGCGCTCGAGGACATGGCGTTGTGGCTGGCCGGCCACACGACCTGGTTGACGGGTTGGAGACACAGATCGATGGAGCCGTTGCAGCCGTTCGCCTCGGGATTGGCCGTGGGCTCGGTGGTGTTGGCCGCGACCGCGGCGATGGCGATCCCACCGGTCGCCATGAATCCGAGGACCATCACCCCGAAGACGCCGAACAGCTGGCGTTTGGGCAGCTTGGGGATCGAGTGGTCCGTGACGAGCAGGCCGGACGCCCGCAGGCAGATGACGACTCCAAGGTAGAGGCCGAGGATCGCGAGCAGCTGGACGACGGCGCGCGCGGTCTGCGAGGGCTGGGTGAGGATGAACGCGGCGAGCACGACGAGGCCGAGGCCTCCGACGAAGCGCCAGCGTGAGCTGGACCGCTTCCCCTCCCACCACGCGCGCACCCGGTACGCACGATCGCGGAGGTCGCCACCGTCATGGCCGGGCGCGAGCGCGATGGCCAGCCCGATGAGGACCAACGCGAGACCTGCACCCACGAGGCGCCCGGTCAGCGTCTGGATGAACGCGGCGACTGCATCGCCGCGCCCGGGGTCGTTGTTCGCGGCGACCACGGCGAGGGCCGGGGTTGCCGCACCGAATCCGGTGAGCAGCGCGCCGGCGACGGCCAGCAGCATCCCTACCGAGCGGATGGCCCGCACGCGCTCGCGCGCCCGGACCATTGCGAGCGCGAGCAACCCGATGCCCAGGATCCCGGTCGGGATCCACAACCAGATCCACCTGCTGACTGTGAACAACGTGTCGACTGCCGGGTTCTGGGACACGGTGGCCGACGCGTCGAGCACGTTCGCTGGCAGCTTCTTCGAGAGTGACGGGTTGATCGTCTGCAGCGACGAGCGGATCGTGGTGGCCGCCTGTTCTGCATCGATGTCCACCCGGCGTCCCGCACTGGCGCGGAACACCTGGGCGTGGGCGCGCATCGCGAACTCGCGAATCGCATCCTCGACCGGCTGGGTGGCGATGGCGGACGACAAGGCGTCGGTGACGACGGGTCGCGCGCCCGAGACGAAGTTGGACGACCGAGCGAGCCGGAGCGTGGCCTGGTCCGCGATGTAGTCACGCACGGGTGGCTTCTGGGAGGCCTTTGCCACCACGTCGGCGAAGCCGTTGTCATCGAGCACGCGCGAATCGAGCCACCAGCCGAACGCCGAGAGGGCCACGAGGAAGCAGCCGGCCGCGGCCAGGAACCGGACGGCCCATCGCCCGAACGTTCGCTTGGATCGTCCGGATTCCCCCGTCATGACGGGAGAGTCTGGCACCGGCAGCCGAGTGAGGTCCCGCGCGCTACCCGCTGACCCGCACCACGAGGACCGGGCACGGGGCGTTGTGGACGACGTGTGTGCTCACCGAGCCCATCAGCGCGCGTCGGATCGCGCCGCGACCGCGGGAGCCGACGACCACGACGTCGACCCCGAGGTCCTCGGCGAGGCGACAGATGATGTGGCCGGCATCTCCGAGCTCGATCCTCGGCTCCACCTCCGCCGTCGTGGAGAGGGCGGCAACCGTGTGCTCCAACGCGGCCGTCGCGGCGTCCTCGGCCGCGGTCTGCGCGGCTTCGATGTCGCCGGGATTCGCGATGCCGCCACCGAAGCCGGACTCGAGGCCGGCCGTCGCGATCGCCGGATTGTCCGCCACGCACACCACGGTCACGACGTCCGGGGCGGCGAGCAGCGAAAGCGCGCGGCGTGCCGCGTTGATCGCGTCCTCGGACCCGTCCGTACCGATCAGCACTCTCACGTCTCGCTCCTCGTCACTGTCCTCGGGGGTCTGCCGACCCTGGTCTCAGCCGTCCTCGGGCTCGGCGGCGATCAGCCGCACCGCGGCATCAATCAACGCCAGATGGGTGAACGCCTGCGGGAAGTTGCCCAGGTGCTGGCCCGTCGTCGTGTCGATCTCCTCCGCGTACAGGAGGAGTGGACCCGCGAACGAGAGCAGCTTCTCGAACAGCTTGCGGGCCCGTTCGACCTCGTCGATGAGCGCGAGTGCCGAGACGAGCCAGAACGAGCAGATCGTGAACGTGCCCTCCTCGCCGGAGAGCCCGTCGTCGGTGCTCTCGACCCGGTACCGCAGCACGAGGCCGTCCTTGGTGAGCTCGTCCGCGATCGCGAGCACCGTGGCGCGCACGCGCTCGTCGTCGCCGGGCAGGAAGCCCATGATCGGGATCAGCAGCAACGAGGCGTCGAGATCGTCGGTGTCGAAGTGCTGGCGAAATACCCCGCGATCCGAGACTCCTTTGGCGAGCACCTCGGCCTTGATGTCGTCCGCGGCCTGCTGCCAGCGCGCGGCGCGCTCGGTGTCGTCACGTTGATGTGCGAGCCGGTGCCCCCGGTCGGCCGCGACCCAGCACATCACCTTCGATGCGACGAAGTTCTGGGGCTCGCCCCGCATCTCCCAGATGCCCTGGTCGGGTTCCGGGCAACGCTCGATCGCGGTGTCGACCAGGCCCGCGATGCCCTCCCACATGAGCGCGGGGACCTGGCCCCCGTTGCGCTGATGCTCGGCGAGCGAGTCGAGCAGCATCCCCCAGACGTCGTGTTGCTGCTGGTCGAACGCACCGTTGCCGATCCGCACCGGCCGGGCCCCGCCGTACCCGGAGAGGTGGTCGAGCGTGCTCTCGGTCAGGTCCCGCTCGCCGCCGATCCCGTACATGATCTGCAGCTCGAGCTTGCCGTCCGGGCCGGGCCCGCCTCCGACCGCGTCGATGATGAACGCGAAGTACTCGAACGCCTCCCAGTCGAAGCCGAGCCCGTGCAGCGCGCGCAGCATGAACGCGGTGTCCCGGATCCAGGTGTAGCGGTAGTCCCAGTTCCGCTCACCACCCGGCGTCTCGGGCAGCGACGTGGTTCCCGCGGCCATGATCGCTCCGGTGGGCGCGTAGCTGAGACCCTTGAGCGCGAGCGCGCTGCGTTCGATGTACGGGCGGAACCGGTGATCGGGAAAGTCCGCCATGCTCAGCCACTCGCGCCAGAAGTCCTCGGTCTGTCCGAGCTGGACCATCGCCTCGTCGACGGTGGTCGGTCCGTGCCCGCCCCACGACAGCGCGACGAATGCCGTCTCACCGTGCTCGAGGGTCGTCCGTCCGTAGCTGCGCGTCCCGAGCGTTCCCAACGCCAGGCTGCTGTCGAGCTCGAGTGCCAGGTCGCGCGACGTGACCGTCAGCCGGTCGTATCCGGAGCCGCCGTAGCTCCATTGGCCCGGCGTCCGCCCGTAGTCGAAGAGTGGCAGGCAGTTGACCAGGATCTCCACCCGGCCGCCGAAGCACGTCGCGATGCGCAGCAACGTCCCTTGCGCGGCGGCGTCGCCCGGCACCCGCCGGTACTCGCTCCGACGCTGGCTGATGTCGGGCGGGCCCATCACCAGCATGTCCTTCACCGTGAGCCAGCCCGTCGGCGTGTGCCACGTCGTCTCGGCCACCATCGTCCCCGGCACGTACCGCCGCGAGTCCGGCACCATCGCATGGGACGGACCGAAGCGGAACAGTCCGGCCGAGCGATCGAGCAGCGACCCGAAGACGCTCGGTGCGTCCGGGCGGGGGAGGCACAGCCACTCGACCGACCCGTCGGGGGCGATGAGCGTGCTGATCTCACAGTCGGAGAGGAACGCGTACTCGGCGATGGGCGGGAACGTGCTCATTCCCCCATCTTCTCGTCCGGATGACCGGTGCGCGCCGCGATCGGGCTCCCGGTCCGGAAAAAGTGGGAATTGAGCCCCTTCGCTCGGACATGACCGAATGAGATACGACAAGAAGGTGGAAAAGGAACCGGCGATATTTGCGCGAATTACTCAAAGACGCCGGGACCTGTCGGCACGCAACAAAC
>JADGON010000243.1 GCA_017882945.1 Acidimicrobiia bacterium
GGTCACGGAGGACACCACCTGGTCCGCGGGTGACTTCGCCCACTCTCGCTACATCGTCGAGAGCGGAGACTTCGGCCACGACGAGAACCTGGGCGGCCCGTTTCACACGGTGGACGGTGCGACGGCCGGACAGAACGGCAACGTCGCCGCGTCGAGCGATCCGACTCGTACCGACCGGCGATTCATCGAGCAGTGGATCACCGCGCCGTTTCACGCCGCGGGCATGCTCGACCCGCTGCTCGCGACGACCGGCTTCGGCTCGTACCGCCGCATCGGCGCGCAGCCGTGGCCCGCAGCCGCGACGCTCGACGTGATTCGCGGGCGCACCGCGCCCCCGCAGACAGCCGCGGTGACGTTCCCGGGCGACGGTGCGGTGCTGCCGGTGCCCCAACAGACGTATCGCGGTGGTGAGTCCCCGGATCCGTTGGCGCCGTGCGCGGGCTACGACGCCTCGACCGGCACCGGCACGCCACTGTTCGCGCTGCTGCCGCAGGCACCGACGGGACCGCTCACGGCGACGGTCACCCGCGATGGCGTCGACGTCGCCTCGTGTGCGTACGACGAGACGAGCTACACCAACCCGGACGCCACCTCCCAGCAGCTGGCTCGAGACGTGCTCGGGAGCCGGCATCAGGTGGTCGTGGTCCCGAGCCAGCCGTTGACCCAGGGCTCGACCTACGGCGTCTCCCTCTCGACGACCTACGCCGGCGACACGGCGCCGACTGTCACGAGCTGGTCGTTCACCGCCGCGTCACAGCCGGACGTCTCGATCGGAAGCGCGTCGATCGTCGAGGGCCAGACGCGCACGCGCTACGTGCGCCTGACCGTCTCGCTCTCCCGGACCACGACCACACCGGTGACGGTCGACTACGCGACCGCGTCGGGGACCGCGACTGCCGGTTCGGACTTCTCGGGCAAGTCCGGGACCGTCACGATCGCGGCGGGAGCGACGACCGCGGTGATCACCGTGGCAGTCAAGGGCGACCGGCTGGTCGAGGGGAACGAGACGTTCACGGTGAACCTCTCGGACCCGCAGGGCGCGACGCTGCGGCATGCGACCGGCAGCGTCTCGATCCTGGACGACGATCGCATCACGACGCAGTCCGGCGGGGTCCAGGTGTCGATCGGGAGCGCGTCGCTGGTCGAGGGGAACAGTGGCACGAGAGCGCTGCGGTTCACGGTGAGCCTCTCCGGGGTCTCGCAGCGGGTGGTGCAGGTCCACTACGCCACGGTTCCGGGGACCGCCACGACGACCGACTTCACGGGACGCGCCGGGAACGTGTCGATCCCGGCGGGCGCGACGTCCGCGCTCGTCTCGGTCTGGGTCAAGGGAGATACCGAGCACGAGGCGAACGAGAAGTTCACCGTGCAGCTGAGCGCGCCCGTGAACGCGGCATTCGATCGGCCCACCGGCACCGGAACGATCCTCAACGACGACTGAGTGATTTCGGGCATGATCACCCGGTGAGCCTCGAGGTGCAGGCCCCCGTGCGGGTCCCCGTGTCGCGCTACACGTCGCCGGGCTGGGCCCTGCTCGAGGAGCAACGCCTGTGGCCGGCGGTGTGGCAGCTGGCTTGCTCGCTCGACCACGTCAGCGCCCCCGGCGACTTCTTCGAGCATCGCGTCGGTCGATTGTCCGTGGTCATCGTGCGCGGTGACGACGGCGAGCTGCGCGCGTTCCAGAATGTCTGCCGGCATCGGGGGAATCCGCTCTGCGAGGGTTCGGGCGGCGGACTGACCGAGCTGCGATGCGGGTTCCACCGCTGGACCTGGGACCTGCGGGGTGCGTTGCGCGAGGTCCCGAACCGCAAGAGCTTCGGGACGTTGCCGAACGAGGACTACCCGCTGTTCCCGGCGGCGGTCGAGGCCTGGGGACCCCTGGTCTTCGTGAGCCTGGACCCCGAAGCCGGGCCGCTCGCGGACTATCTCGAAGGCGTCCCGGACGACATCGCGTGGGCCGGGCTGGAGGACTTCCGGTGCACGACGTTCGTCGAGGTGCCGGTGGTGGCGAACTGGAAGACCGCGGTCGACGGGTTCAGCGAGACGTACCACCTGCAGGGTCTGCACCGCGAGATGCTGCCGGTGGTCGACGACGTCGATGCACCGCAGCGGCTGTGGGATCGTCACGGCAAGTCGATGCAGCGCTACGGCGTGCCGAGCCCGCGCCTGGGCGCCGGCGTGACCGACCAGCAGATCTGGGAGGCCTTCATCGTCGTGATGGGGACGCGCATCGGCATCCCGACCGACGCCGAACCCGGGCCGGCGCCATCGGTGCCCGCAGGGTCGACGATGGCCGCGGTGCTCGCCGAGCGCGTGCGCGCGTTCCAGGCGGAGCAGGGCGTCGACCTCGCGCGGTTCTCCGACGACGAGATCATGAACATCCAGCAGTACAACCTGTTCCCGAACATGACGCTGCTCGTCTACGCGGACCTGGTCCAGGTGTTGCGGGCCCGCCCGGGAGCGACGCCGGACAACGCGTTGCTCGACGGGTTCTTCTTCGAACGCCACGCGCCGGGCGACGAGCGCCCGCGCGCGAAGCCGCTCGACGTGACGTTGGCGCCCACGGACGCGGACTTCGGCATGGTGCTGAACCAGGACTTCGCCTTGCTCCAGCGCGCGCAGCGCGGCTTGCATCAGCCCGGGATGACCCACCTGACGCTGTCGGCCGAGGAGTGCCGGATCATCAACTTCCACCGCAACCTCGAGCACACGGTGGGTGTCACCGAGGCGTGAGCGCGTCCGTCAACCCGTCGAGGTCCTCGACGGTGACGGTGAGGGCAGAGTGCCCCTTGCGGCTGAGCTTCGACGGCACCTTCTCGCGGAAGTGGATGCAGACGCCGGCGCGCGCATTCGTCCCGAAGGTGAGCCCGTCGTCGACGAACGAGGCCCGGGCTCCAACCGCCGTCCACCACCGGTAGCCCCGGGTGACGTGGGCGCCGTCGACGTTGCCGAGCGCGGTCTCGACCTTGAGCAGGCCGAACGTGGCCCGCAGCCGGCCGTCGTCGGTGAGGGTGACGCCGTCCTTCGACGGGCGGACGCCGAACACCGCCCAGAAGGGCGCCAGCCGCGCGTCGA
>JADGON010000244.1 GCA_017882945.1 Acidimicrobiia bacterium
CCCGGCGTGCTCGGCCAAGCCCACTTCGCTGAGGGATCGACGGATCGCGACCAGAGCGTCGGAGGCGGCGCTCGGGCTGTCGAGGCCGAGCGCGACACCGCCGACGTCGCTCTTGTGGATGGCCGCTGCGATCTTGACGGCGACCGTCCCGCCTAGCTGAGCCTGGGCGGCAGCGGCCTCCTCGGGCGTGTGCACCCGGCGCGTCCGGACGGTCGAGATCCCGTAGGCGTCGAGTAGTTCCCCGGCAGCCGCCGCCTGGACCCAGCCACCTTCGGGCTGGTCGTGCAGCACGTTGTCGACGATGGTCCGACCCCGATGCCGATCGATGCCCGGCGGGGTCACGATCCGGCTTTGTGGCCGAGCTCGCCACTCCGCCCAGTGCGCGACACGCCCCAGTGCGGTCGCGGCACGCTCGGGGTAGGTGAAGCTCGGGATGCCGGCGGCGCCGAGCACCTCCGGCGGCGGGCCGGGGGTCATGAAGACGGCGACGACGGGTTTGGCGGGTCGCAGGTCGTTCACTGCTGCCACGATCTCGCGGGCGACGTCTTCGGCGCGGGTGAGAAACGGCGGGATGAACACCACGACGAGAGCGTCGACCTCCTCGGCCTCACCGAGGAGGCGCAGGCACCTCCCGTACTGCTCAGCGCTGGCGCTCGCCACCATGTCCACCGGATTCGCCACCGAGGCCTCTGCCGGCAAGTCGGCGCGCAGCGATACTTGGGTGTGCTCGGAGAGTTCTGGCACGAGGAGCCCGGCTGCCTCGCAGGCGTCCGCCACCAAGATGCCCGGCCCCCCGCCGTTGGTGAGCACCGCCACCCTCTTTCCACCCGGGGCGGGCTGGGAGGACGCGACGGCTCCGATCTCGAAGAGCTCCTCGAGAGTTTCGGCCCGGATCACCCCTGCCTGGTGAAACAGTGCCTCGACGGCCGGCTCACCGGCCGCCAGTGCCGCGGTGTGCGAAGACGCCGCTCGTCGCCCCGAAGAGGTGCGACCGGCCTTCACTACCACGATGGGCTTTCGCCGCGAGAGGTGCCGGGCTACGCGGGCGAAGCGGCGGGGGTCTGGCACCGATTCGAGGTACGCGAGGACGAGATCGGTGTCGGGGTCGTCGTCCCAGTAGAGGAACAGATCGTCCGGCGCCAGATCGGCGGCATTTCCGACCGAGACGAAGCTGGTCACTCCGAGCGAGGGGCCGGCGAGAAGCGCGAGAGCGGCAAGACCGATACCACCCGACTGGGTGACGAACGCCATGCGTCCAGGTGGTGGGAGGGTGGGGCTGAAGGAGGCGTTGAAGCGCGGTACCGGTCCACCGTTCAGTAGCCCCATGCAGTTCGGACCGATGAGGCGTACCCCGGCGGCGCGGGCTCGGGAGCGCAGGTCGTCTTGGAGGAGCCGGCCCGCTGTGCCGACCTCAGCGAAGCCGGCCGAGATCACGCACACTGCTCGAACCCCGCAGGCCCCCGCCTCGTCGACGATCCCCGCCACGATCGGCGCCGGAACGGCGACGACGGCCAAGTCGGGCGGATCGGCGCACGCGGCCAGGTCGGGATAGGCGGTTTCCCCCTGGACGCTCCGGTGATTCGGGTTGACCGGGTACAGCCGCCCGTCAAAGCCGCTCGAGAGCAGGTGGGAGAAGAGCAGCCCGCCGATGCTCGTCAACACGTCGCTCGCCCCGACCACCGCGATCGACCGGGGTCGCAGGAAGGGTTCGAGCGCCATGCGGGCGGCGGCCCGCTGATCGGCGAGCACGGTGTCGAGGTAGGCGTCGGTCTCCTGGACGGCGAAGCTGGCGCGCACCCTGGGCCCGCTGACCTGTTCTTCGTACTCGAGGCCGAGCTCGGCGAGCATGCGAAGGATCGCGGTCTCGTCGCGCCCGACGTCACTCACCATCTTCCGCACTCCGACGTGACGTGCCGAGTCGGCCAACCGGCGGAGGAGCAGCGTGCCGAGCCCGACGCGCCGGTAGGCGGTGTCGACGAACACCAAGAATTCGGCCGCGTCGCCTTCCGCGCGCTCGTAGTGCGCAATGCCCACGATCGGAGTCGAACGGCCGATCTGGGCGATCGCGACGATGCCGGCTCCATCGCCAGGAGCCACCTGGGCGACGGAGCCGGGATCGTCAGGCGCGAGATGGGCCAGGTCGAGGAATCGACGCCGTGCCGTGGCGTCGAACCGCCGCCAGAACGCTGCGACTGCGACTGCGTCGTCACCGCGCAGCGAGCGGACGACCACCACCCGGCCATCGTGCAGCGTCTCCTCGGATTGGCTCGAGCTGGCAGTGGTCACGACGGGCACCTCGAGGACGCGAGCGTCATTGGGTCTGTGCGCCGAACTGCGGTTGCCTGAGTCGCCAAGACCGCGCCGTCACTATCCGAATGAGCGCGCGGGGCGCGTCCGAGGCGCTCCTCGACCTCGAGGACTTTCCGGGTGGTCTTCAGCACCGTGTCGGGATTGAGCGACATCGACTCGATGCCGAGCTCGACGAGGTACTCGGCCATGTCGGGGTAGTCCGAGGGGGCCTGACCGCACAGTCCGGAATGGATGTGATTACGCCGGCAGCCCTCGACGGCGAGTCGGATCATCTCCTTCACCCCCTCGTCGCGCTCGTCGTAGTCGAAGGCGACGAGCTCGCTGTCACGGTCGACCCCCAAGGTGAGCTGGGTGAGATCGTTCGAGCCGATCGAGAAGCCGTCGAAGTGCTCGGCGAACCGGTCGATGAGTATGACGTTGTTGGGGATCTCGCACATCGCGTAGACCTTGAGCTCGTTCTCGCCGCGGTGCAGGCCGAGCTCCGCCATGCGGGCGAGCACCTGCTCGGCCTCGGCGACGCGGCGCACGAAGGGGAGCATCAACACGACGTTGGTGAAGCCCATCTCCTCGCGTACACGCTTCATCGCCGCGCACTCGAGGGCGAACCCCTCTTCGTAGGCGGGGTGCGCGTAGCGCGACGCGCCGCGAAAGCCGAGCATCGGGTTGCTCTCGGCCGGCTCGAAGTCCGCTCCGCCGAGGAGGCTTGCGTACTCGTTCGTCTTGAAGTCCGACATTCGCACCACGACCGGCTTCGGCCAGAAGGCCGCCGCGATCGTCCCGATCCCCTCCGAGAGGCGCTGGACGAAGAAGTCCTCACCGTCGGCGTACCCGTAGGTGAGCGCGGCGATCGCTTCGCGCGCCTTCGGGTCCGAGACCCGCTCGGGGTGCACGAGGGCGAGCGGGTGCACCTTGATCGACTCGGAGATGATGAACTCCATGCGCGCGAGTCCGACGCCGTCGTTCGGCAGGAACGAGGTCTTGAAGGCGAGGTCGGGGTCGCCGAGGTTGATCATGATCTCGGTCGCGGGGCGGGCGAGGTCGGCGATCTCGGTCCGTTCGACGTGGAAGGCCACTTCGCCCGCATAGACCCGGCCAGTCTCGCCCTCTGAGCACGAGACGGTCACGACCTCGCCGCCTCGGAGGGCCGTCGTCGCGTCGGCGGTGCCGACGACTGCGGGGACCCCGAGCTCGCGGGCGACGATCGCGGCGTGGCAGGTCCGACCGCCCCGGTTGGTGATGATCGCCGCGGCGTTCTTCATCACCGGCTCCCAGTCTGGCGTCGTGGTGTCGGCGACGAGGACTTCGCCTGGCTTGAAGTCGGCGAGGTGGGTGGGCTTCTCGATGACCCGCACGCGACCCGAGGCGATCTTCTCGCCGACGGAGCGTCCCTCGACAAGGACTTCGGCGGACCCCTCCAGGGCGTAGCTCTCGAGGACGTTCGCCTGTCGCTGGGAGGCGACGGTCTCCGGGCGCGCCTGGACCACGTAGATCAGCCCGTCGAGACCGTCCTTCGCCCACTCCATGTCCATCGGCCGCCCGTAGTGGCGCTCGATCGCGATCGCGGCGGCGGCGAGCTCGAGGACGTCCTCGTCGCCGAGGCAGTAGCGCGCGCGGTCGGCCTTCGGGGTCGGGACGTTGCGCGTCGTGTGCTTGGTCTCGCCTTCGACGAAGACCATCTTCACCGCCTTGTCGCCGAGCAGGCGCCGCAGCACGGCACGATGGCCCGCCTCGTAGGTCGGCTTGTGGACGTAGAACTCGTCGGGATCGACCGCTCCTTGGACGATGTTCTCGCCGAGTCCCCACGAGCCGGTGACGAACACGACGTCGGAAAAGCCCGACTCGGTGTCGAGGGAGAACATCACGCCAGAGGAGGCGAGGTCGGAGCGGACCATCTTCATCACCCCGATCGAGAGCGCGACCTTGAAGTGGTCGAAGCCCTCGTCGACGCGGTAGTGGATCGCGCGGTCGGTGAACAGGCTCGCGAAGCAGCGCCGGCAGGCGTCGAGCAAGCTCTCGTCACCTCGAACGTTGAGGTAGGAGTCCTGCTGGCCAGCGAAGCTCGCCGTCGGCAGGTCCTCGGCCGTCGCAGACGACCGCACGGCGAGGCTCAGCCCCTCCCCGTACTCGTCCTCGAGGCGCCGGTAACCAGCGAGGATCTCGGCCGCGAGGTTCGCAGGCAGACCCGCGCCGTAGACGAGCTCACGAGCGAGCTTCGCGCGACGGCGAAGGTCCGCGACGTCGCTCGGGTCGAGCCCGTCGAGCGCGGCGTGCAGCTTCTCAAGGGCGCCGGCTTCGGTGAGCATGTAGCAGTAGGCCTCGGCGGTGATCGCGAAGCCGTTCGGAACCCGGACGCCCTCGGAGGAGAGCTTTTGGTACATCTCGCCGAGCGACGCGTTCTTGCCCCCCACGAGCGGCACGTCCTCGATGCCGAACTCCTCAAAGAACCGGACGTATCTGGGTGGCGTCATGGTGTCTCCTCGTCGTCGACTTCGTCGAGCAAGCGGGTGGCCATCTGCCCCCGCCAGGTGCCGCACCTCGTCGAGATCGCTCCGTCGCGCAGCTGAAGCGATCCCTCTGACCGAAGGAGCAGCGTGGCGTTCACTGATCCCAGCGAGGTCGCCAAGGTGAGAGCCGAGGGGGCACCCGGGCGGGAGGCAACGACCGCTCCCAACGTGGCCCCTCGACCCATCTCGGGCGGGACCCGCACCTCGAAGCAACTCACCACGGGCCGCGCGTGCTCGCGTTGGCCGCCCGCAGCGCGGCGACGTAGGCGGCGCGTTCGCGAGCGGTCTCGTCCTCCTCGGGCGCGACGGCGAGCTTCCCCCGCACCTCCCCGATGGTGCTGAACCCCTTGCGAGCCATCCAGGTCGACAGCCCCTCGAGGAGGGCCCGGGCGTGCGCGGGACCGTGGCGAAGCAATGACGAGGTGGTCATCACGACCTCCGCGAGCAGGTACTTGACGAGGTCGTCTGGGCCGTCCACCCCCGTCGAGGCGGCGAGCGAGGCCTGTACCCGTCCACGCAAGAGCGCGATCCACGTGCGCGGCAGCCGGCCGTCGGTAGGGTGCGAGAGCCCGAGACCGGGAACCACCGCGAGCGACTCGACGTCGAGGTCGGGATGGAGGAAGCGGTTGAAGAGGACCAGGCCGTCCGCGCCGGCCTCGTCGAGCCGGCGCGCCATCTCGCCGATCGAGCTGAGATACGGGCTGAACTTGACGGCGACCGGGATCGTGACCGCCGCTTTGACGGACTCGACCTCGTGGCCACGCCGGGCGAGGTGGTAGGCAGCCGAAAGGCCGCTCGGACCGGCGCCGACGACGAGCACCCGCTTGCCGCTGCGCACAATGGGAGCGGGAAACGACCAGCTCCGCTCCAGCGCGAGGTCCCCGAGGAAGCGCTCCACCGCATGGATCGAGACCGCGCTGTCGAGCTCGGACCGATTGCAGGCGCCCTCACAAGGGTGGTAGCAGACCCGGCCGTGGATCGCCGGTAGCGGGTTGTCGGCGACAAGGCCTCGCCACGCCTGCTCGTGCCGGCCCGCCTCGAGCGCGGAGAGCCAGGCCTGGATGTTTTCACCGGCTGGACAGGCAACGTTGCACGGAGGCAGCAGGTCCACATAGATGGGCCGACGGCTTTGCGCCGGACCGGCGCGGGGGAGTTCGTGGGCGAGGTCGGGCAGTGGCGTGAGGTCGCGTGAGGTCATCGTGATCTTCCGAGCTCCTGGGGAGCTCCCGCTGTGCGACGAGTCGTCGCCGCTCCGCGGTACTCGACGACAAGGGATCGGACGCCGGGTCGCCGAAGCACGGTCATCCGCCGTCGCGTCGAGGCCGGCGTGCTCATGTGAGCCACGGGTGGAGATCTTCCTGCAAGCGGCCAGGAACCGTTGCTGGTGGACTACCCGGTGGGAGAGGCGACGCTAGACGGCGAGTGTCGCCTGGTCCTCGTCGAACACCCAGGCAAGGGCGTAGGCCCAGACGAAGCCGATCTGACCTCAGGTGATCGTGGTGAGGAAACCGAGGCCGAACGCGACCAGACGGCCGGCGGCCACCTTGGTGCCCGCCGCCGCCCACACCATTCCCAGCGCGGGCCAGGGGCACTTCAACGGCGCGAACGACCATCTCGTCCCGTTCCCGACTGTCGCGCCGCCTCCTCAACGCGAGAGCACGACCTTCACCGCGCCGGTCTCGGCTGCGCGCCCGTAGGTGTCGTAGGCCTCGAGCATCTCGTTGAGCCCGAAGTGATGCGTCGCGAAGCGCGTCGCGTCGATCTGGTGCGATGCGACAAGGCGAAGCAGCGTGGGGGTCGAGTAGGTGTCGACGAGCCCCGTCGTGATCGTCACGTCGCGCGTCCACAGCGACTCGAGGTGCAGCGTCGCCGGCTTGCCGTGCACGCCGATGTTCGCGACGTGCCCACCGGGACGGACGAGCTCGGTGCACAGCTCGAAGCTCGCCGGGACCCCGACCGCCTCGATTGCGACGTCGGCCCCGAGCCCGTCGGTGAGACCACGCACGTAGGCCACCGCATCGGCGTGGCTGTTGTTGAACGTGAGGTCCGCGCCGAAGGCCTTCGCCGCCTCGAGACGAGCATCCGCCAGGTCGATCGCGATGACGTGGCTCGGCGAGAACATCCGCGCCCCGGTGATCGCCGAGAGCCCGATCGGCCCGGTGCCGACCACGGCGACGGTGTCGCCGGGTTGAACGTGCCCGTTCAACACGCCGACCTCGTAGCCGGTCGGCAGGATGTCGGCGAGCATCAAGATCTCCTCGTCGCTCGTGCCCGCAGGGAGCCGGTAGGTGGAGGTGTCAGCGAAGGGCACCCGCACGTACTCGGCCTGGGTGCCGTCGATCAGGTGCCCGAGGATCCAGCCGCCCCCGCCGGTGCACTGGCCGTAGCGGCCCTCGCGACAGAAGCGGCATGCCCCACAGGCCGAGATGCACGAGACGAGCACCCGGTCGTCGACCGAGAGCGTCTTCACCCCGGAACCGACCTCTTCGACCGTGCCGACCGCCTCGTGGCCGAGGATCCGTCCGCCGGTGACCTCGGGGGTGTCGCCCTTCAAGATGTGCAGGTCCGTCCCGCAGATCGTCGTCGTGTCGACGCGGACGATCGCGTCGGTGTCGGCTTGTCGCTTCGGGTCTGGGACGTCTTCCCAGTTCTTCTCACCGGGTCCGTGGTAGACGAGTGCCTTCATCGGCAACCTTCCCGCGTTCGTCCCAACACTCGGTCCATCCTCAGCGCGTTGCGCGTAGCGGGCAAGGGTCGAACGACCCTAGATCTCGCTGCCATGTCGACTCGGTGGGTAACCACAAACTCCCTGATGCCACGGGCAGCTGGCTCGCCCGGGCACTGGCGCGACGCGGCTTTACCCGGCTGTTCTCCTCCGGGTGGATCCCATGACGTCCTGATCTGCGGAAATGCCGCGGGCCTACGCCCGCGGTGGTCAGCCGAGGAGTTCAGCTTCGGCGGGCACCCGTCAGGCGCGCCAGATGCCATGTCCGACGAGGAGCGCCATGATCCCCGCGAGGATGAATGGCGCGATCGCTGCCCAGAAGGCGATCTGGCCGAAGGTCGAAAAGCCGTACGCCTCGGCGAACGTGGCCTACCCGACCGACAGCGGCCTGCTGGCCAAGGGGGTGGTGGCCTTGGTCGGGCTGGTGGCGGTGATCAAGCTGGCCGGCCTGGCCCGCCGCACCCGTCTCCGGGATCGTCGCAGGTCGGTGCGCCGCCGTGCTCACGAGGTCGCGGTGTGGCTGCGGCGGCGTAACGACGACGCCAAAGAGGAGGTCCTGGCCATCACCGGCCAGCTCGCCGCCCTGGCCGAGGTCACAGTAGCCGAGGCCCGCCAGGTGGCCGTCAACGCCCGCCGAGCCCTGGCCCGAGGCGACCGGCGTGTCAGCGGCCGGGCGTTACGGGCGCTGGCGGAGATCGACCGGCTGGCCGGGCTGGTCGATCAGGTGATCACCCAGACCCGCACCCGCCTCGGGGGTGAGGTCCGACGGGGCCAGCCGGGTGGTGTCGCTACACGATCCCGACGCCCGCCCGATCCGCAAGGGCCGCCTCGGCCGGCCCGTGGAGTTCGGCTACAAGGCCCAGATCGCCGACAACGCCGATGGGATCGTGCTCGACCATCAGATCGTGGTCGGAATCCCGCCCGACGCCCCCATGCTCGCCCCCGCCATCTCCCGCATCAAATCCCGATTCGGCCGTGCCCCCAAGGCGGTCACGGCCGATCGGGGATACGGGGAAGCCGCCGTGGACAAGGCGCTCGGCGATCTCGGTGTCACCACGGTGGCCATCCCACGGCGCGGCCGTCCCGGACCGGAGCGCACCAACACCCAGCGGGCCAAGCGGTTCTGCCTTGCATCGACGAGCTCGAGCGCGACGAAGGCGTGCTCACCGGTGACCAAGTCAGCGGCAGCCGTCGCCAACCTCCAGACTGGATAAGCCCAGATGCGCGTTCATGGGCACCATCGTCCACCAAGGCTCAGCCCACGGGGTCGTGCTCCACACCGGGGGCGGCACCGCCTTCGGGAAGATCGCCGCCGGTCTGGCCGAAAGACCAGGGCAGACCGCGTTCGAAGTTGGATTGTCGCGCTTCTCCCAGTTCCAGTTCGCCGTGGCGGCCGGCCTCACGGCCTTCATCTTCATCATCAACGTGGCCCTCTGCCGCTCTCTCATCGACGCCCTGCTGTTCTCGCTGGTCATCGCGGTGGGCATCGCCCCCGAGATGATGCCGGCCATCGTCTCCGCCAGGCTGTCGTCCGGCTCCAAAGCCCTGGCCGCAAAGAAGGTTTTGGTCAAGCGGCTGGGACTGCCCTGGGTTTGGTTGACATCACTTATGTGGGACGTTGTCCCGCGGAAGGATGGATGCCATGCCCACGAGGTTCCCGCCGGAGTTCAAGCGTGACGTGGTCCGGGTCGCCCGCAGGGGGTGATCTGAGCCGGGACTGTTGCATTAAGCGTTCCTGTGATCTTGCGACAGGAAATCTTCCTGTCGCCGTCCCCGATGACCCTCTGAGACCTTGATCGAAGTGCAGAATCAGTCGCTCCCGAGGGGTCCGGAGTGGGGCGGACGCCTGACCCACAGGAGAATCTTCGGTCCCCGGGTCGAGCGATCGCTTAATGCAACAGTCCCCTTGGCTGCGCCCGATGCGCGGGTTGAAACGCTTCCGGTCAGCTCATACCCTGGCAGCAGAACAAGCCTTTGTGCAGAACTTGCACCGGGGCCACGACGAGATTGGCACTGACGACCCAGCCCGCGACCGCCTCCGGCGCGCGTTCAACGCACTCGCACAGAACGTCTAAGCAACGACCCTGCGCTGCGACAACGCTGCCCGCGATCGGC
>JADGON010000245.1 GCA_017882945.1 Acidimicrobiia bacterium
GGTCGAACGTCGAGCCGTGCTTCGGGCACTCGATCTCGCACTCGTCGACCCAGAGGTCACCTTCCGAGAGGGATTCATCGGCGTGGGAGCAGCGGTCGCCGATCACGTACCAGTCGCCTTCGAGATGCACGACGCAGAGACGGTGACCTTCGAGATCGAACCGGCGCGACGACGGAGCCGGCACGTCGGCCGTGGAGCAGACCCGGACCTCAGTCCCCATGCAAGTGCCCGACCTTCTCGTGCACGGACCGGCGCAGCGCGCCCGCGAGCGACGGGATCGGCAGCCGCACGAAGACGTCCTCGAAGAAGCCGAGCACGATCAGCCGCTCTGCGTCTTCGGGCGAGATGCCCCGGCTCTCGAGGTAGTAGAGCTGATCGTCGTCGATGGGCCCGACCGTCGACGCGTGCGAGCAGCGGACGTCGTTCGCCTCGATCTCGAGGTTGGGGATCGACTCGGCGCCGGCGCCCTCGCTCAACACGAGGTTGCGGTTCGTCTGGTAGGCGTTCGACTTCTGCGCTTCGTGGCGAAGCCGGATGAGCCCGCTGTACACCGACCGGGCGGTGTCCTCGACCGCCCCCTTGAACAGCAGATCGCTTCGGGTGCGCGGGGCGGCGTGATCCTGGAGCGTGCGGAAGTCCAGCATCTGGCTCTGGTCGCCGAAGTAGACCGCGAGCAGGTCGCTCTCCGCGCCCTCGCCCGTGAGCAACGACTCGCTGCGCAGGCGCGCGTAGTCGCCGCCGAGCGCGACTGCGGAAGAGCGCAGCGACGCGTCGCGGCCCACGTGCGCGCGCTGGAGGACGTTCGACCAGGTGCGCGGTCCGTGCTCCTGGACCGACAGGTACCGCACGTGCGCGGCGTCGCCAACGATGAGCTCCACCACGCCGTCGACCAGGTGCTCGACGTCGGGCGAGCCGAAGCGGTCCAGGACCGTCACCTCGCTCTGCTCCTCGGCGACAACGAGGGTGTGGGGGAACGACGCGAGCCCGTCGCCGTCGGACCAGTGCAGGACGACGATCGGCTTCTCGACGACGACGCCCTTCGGGACGTGGACGAATGCTCCGCCCGCGAGAAATGCGTCGTGCAGGACGGTGAACGCGTCGGGGGATGCGTCGGAGCACGAGCCGAGCCACCGGCCGACGTCCTCACCCTCACACGTGGCGATCCCGCACACGACGACGCCCAACGCCTCGAGATCGTCATCGACCTCGTGGTGCACGACCCGGCCGTCGCGCACGACGATCAACCCACCCCGGTCACCGGCTTCCGCCGCGAGCACGCCGCCCCCGGGTGCGTTCTCCACACCGACCGCGCCGATCTCATCGCCGGTCAGCGGGCGGTACCGGTCCAGGTCCAGGTCGTCGATCCGGCTGTAGCGCCAGATCTCTTCGGACGCGCTCGGCCACGCGATGTCCGCGAGCTGCTCGGCCGCGCGCTGCCGCCGCTGAACGAGCCAGTCGGGACCGCCGAGTGCGAGCGAGGCGCCAGAAGTGAACCGGGTGTTCCCGGTCAACCGACCGCGCCCTCCATGTTGAGCTCGATCAGCCGGCTGAGCTCCACCGCGTACTCCATGGGGAGCGTCTTGGTGATCGGCTCGATGAAGCCGTTGACGATCATCGCGACCGCCTGCTGCTCCGAGAGGCCGCGGCTCATCAGGTAGAAGAGCTGGTCGTCACCGACCTTCGAGACCGTGGCCTCGTGGCCGATCCGCGCGTCCTTCTCGTTGATCTCCATGTACGGGTACGTGTCCGAGCGGCTGTCCTCGTCGAGGATGAGCGCGTCACAGCGCACGTGGCTCTTCACCCCGTGGGCACCTTCCTCGACCTTGACCAGGCCGCGGTACGTGGTGCGCCCACCGTCCTTGGAGATCGACTTGCTGTCGATGATCGACGTGGTCTCCGGCGCGGCGTGGGTCATCTTGGCACCCGCGTCCTGGTGCTGGCCCGGGCCCGCGTAGGCAACCGAGAGCACCTCACCGTGCGCCTTCGGACCCGTCATCACGACCGCGGGGTACTTCATCGTGAGCTTGGAGCCGAGGTTGCCGTCGATCCACTCGACGGTTGCCTCGGTCTCGGCCCGCGCCCGCTTGGTCACGAGGTTGTAGACGTTCGGCGACCAATTCTGGATCGTGGTGTACCGGATGCGTGCGCTCGGCTTCGCGATCAGCTCGACGACCGCGGAGTGCAGCGAGTCGCTCGAGTAGACCGGCGCCGAGCAGCCCTCGACGTAGTGCACCGACGAACCTTCGTCCGCGATGATCAACGTGCGCTCGAACTGGCCGGCGTTCTCCGCGTTGATGCGGAAGTACGCCTGCAACGGCATGTCCACGTGCACGCCCGGCGGGACGTAGATGAAGCTTCCGCCCGACCACACCGCGGAGTTCAGCGCGGCGAACTTGTTGTCACCCGGCGGGATCACCGTGCCGAGGTGCTCCTTGACCAGGTCCGGGTAGTCGATGAGCGCCTGGTCCATGCTCGTGAAGAGGATGCCCTTCTCCGCGAGATCGTCCCGGTTCTTGTGGTAGACGACTTCCGACTCGTACTGGCTCGTGACGCCGGCGAGGAACTTGCGCTCGGCTTCGGGGATGCCGAGCTTCTCGTACGTGTTCTTCATCTCTTCCGGGAGCATGTCCCAGTCCGAGACCACCCCGTCGGTGGGCTTGATGTAATAGAAGATGTCGTCGAAGTCGATGTCGGGCATGTTCTTCGCGAACCAGTCGAGCATCGGCTTGCGCTCGAACCGCTTCAGCGCGGCGAGCCGCCAGTTCGTCATCCACTCCGGCTCGGACTTGTGCCAGGAGATGTCCTTGACGAC
>JADGON010000246.1 GCA_017882945.1 Acidimicrobiia bacterium
CCCTCGGACGCGTCTTCGGTCGCGCCGACGACGCGCCGCATCGACTCGCCGAGGCGGAGGGCGTCCTCCCACGGCAGGCGCGGCCCGCGCGCGGCCATCTCCTTCGTCGCGCGTTGGGCGAGTGGTGCGCCCCGTACGAGCCGGTCCGCGAGGACCCGCGCTTCGGCCATGAGATCGGCGTCGGGAACGACGCGCCAGACCAGGCCCATCTCCTGCGCCCGTTGAGCGTCGAAGCGCTCGCCGGTCAGGAGCATCTCCATCGCGTTCGACCAGCCGACCCGAGCGGGCAACCGCATCGCACCGACGATCGTCGGGACGCCGAGTCGCACCTCGGGGAATCCGAACTCGGCCGCGTCGCTCGCAATCACGAAATCGCATCGCGCCACGGTCGTGAGCCCGTAGCCCAGGCAGTAGCCGTTGACCGCGGCGATCGTCGGCTTCCACAGCTCGAGGCCGCTCTCGAAGGAGTTGATCGTCGGGATCTCCCAGAAGCTGCCCGGCCACTCACCCACCGAGCCGCGTCCATCGCGCAGATCCGCACCGACGCAGAACGCGCGTCCCGCGCCGGTGACGATCCCGACCCAGGCCTCCTCGTCCTCGCGGAACCGGTTCCACGCCGCGTTGAGGTCGTGGCGGAGCTCCCCGTTGATCGCGTTCAGCGCGCCGGGCCGGTTGTAGGTGATGGTCGCGACGTGACCGTCACGTTCGTAGAGCACGGTGTCAGGCATCGGCAGGAGTCGCCCCGTAGGAGTCGTACGGCTCGCCGCTCGCTTTCGCGAGCTCCCGCCCGTGCTGGTGCTGGAACCGCGAGATCCCACCCGGTTCCCACGGCGTGACCGAACCGGCGGCGACGGCCTTCGCAGACTTCACCGGTACACCGAAGTGCTTGCGGACATCCTCGAGCCGCCAGTCGGCGTATGTGAACCAGTCCACCGCCATGAAGTCCGTCTCGTCGCCTCTTCCGTGGTCGTCGAGATACCAGGCCGCGTTCGCGCCTCGCGCCATCGCGTCGGCGAGCCGCACCGCCATGCGATCGGCATCGCGTGACATGTGGCCACGGTCGTATTCGAAGAACGCGTTCGCCGCGTTGAACAGGTACCCGGTCTCGAACAGCCCGAGCACCATGGCCAGCAGCGAGAACGCCTCGGGGTCATCGTTGGCTCTGGAGATGAACCCGAACGCCTCGATCTCGCACTCGACGGTCGACCCGTAGTCGGCGAGCACGTGGATCCAGTCGTGCTGCGCCAGGGTTGGCGGCGCGCTGCCCGGCAGCCCGGGAAACGTGAAGCCGCGGGCGCGGTAGAAGCGCCATACGCCGTGGCCGAGCGAACCGTCCGGGCAGTCGCCGAGGACGGCCCACTTCTCCGCGAGCAGCAGGTCGTCGCAGACACCTTCCCACGCGTCCTCGAGCGCGCTCGCGGTGTGGAGGTGCTCAGGTGGGCGCTCGAGCATCTTCTCGAAGTAGCCACTGCGCTGGAAGTCGATCAACGCGAGGCCGAGCGATCCACTCGCGATCTTGCGCGTGACTCGCAGCATGTTGTCCTGGACTCCGAGCGCCGCCGCGTAGCGCTCGACGCGCTCGGTGACCTCGGGCGGGAGCGGGACGAGCAACAGCTCGAGGAGGAGCATCACCTGCACCATGCGCTCGCGAAACACCTGGTTGCGGCGCCGCATCACCTCGGCGAACTCGTCGGGGCCGACCGGCGGGAGATAGGCAACGTCGAGGACGTAGCCGCTCATGGCCTCCACCGTGGCGTTGATCACCGCGCGTTGCACCTCGGTGATGCCGCCAGGCGGGGCGCCCGCGGTCGCGATCGCCCGGGCGAGCATCTCGGTCTCCACCGCGTCGGGCGGGACGAGGTTGACGGTGCTCTCGTCGGGGAGGGGAACGGCCATCCGCCGATCCTACGAGCGGCGATCCCCGGCCGGCTCGGGCCGCCCAGGCTTGTCCGGTTGGATAATAACCATTATCGTGTTCCGATGACCGCGGTCGCAGCCGAGCCGACGACCCGAGATCGCCTCGTCGCCGCGGCGATCCAGGTCTTCGTGGAGCAGGGCTACGAGCAGGCACGGGTGCAGGACATCGCGCGCGCCGCCGGACTCACCACGGGTGCGATCTACGCGAACTTCCGGGACAAGCGCGAGCTGCTCCTCGCCGCGATCGCGGACCGGAGTGCAGCCGAGGTCGAGACGCTTCTCCAGGCGGCGAACAGCACTCCGCCGCGCGATCTGCTCGCCGCGCTCGGTTCCCGCATCGCGTTTCGCGAGGACGACCGTCCGCTGCTGCTGGACGCGGTCGTCGCGTCAGAACGAGACCCCGCGCTGGCCGCGCTGCTGCGCGACGCCCTCGGCCAGCGCCACGATCGGATCGCAGGACTCGTCGAGGACGGCAAGTCCGACCACACCATCGACACCGGGATCAACACCGACGTCCTCACTCGCTTCTGCCTCACGCTCGCGCTCGGATCGCTCGTCGTCCGCGCGTTGGCGCTCCCCCAGCCCGACCCGGATCAGTGGGCGTCCCTGATCGAGCGTCTGCTCGATTCGGTCGCGCCCGCGGAGGAACCCTCATGACGACCACGGCACCGAACCCCGAGCGCTTCGAGCTGGTGAAGGCGGTCATCGACACCACGTTCACCTGGGACTACGAGCGCACCCGTCCAGCGCTCGGGAAGCTCTACGAGAAGGCCAAGACGTCGCAGTGGAACGTCACCACCGACCTCGACTGGTCGACCGACGTGGATCCGGAGAAGGTCTCCGCGGAGCTGAGCGGCGGAACGACGATGCGGTTCCGGGCGCTCCAAGAGGTGGAGAACTCGCCGGTCAAGCACTTCGGCCCCAAGGAGTGGAGCGAGGTCGGCATCCAGATGCAGAACTCGCTGCTGTCACAGTTCCTGCACGGCGAGCAGGGTGCGCTGTTGTGCACCGCGCGCATCGTCGAGACCGTTCCCTGGATCGACGCCAAGTACTACGCCTCCACCCAGGTGATGGACGAGGCCCGCCACGTCGAGGTGTTCGCGAAGTACCTCGACGAGAAGATGACCCGCCAGTACAAGATCAATGACAACCTCCGCTCGCTCCTCGACGACATCCTCGCCGACAGCCGCTGGGACATCACCTACCTCGGCATGCAGATCATGGTCGAGGGTCTCGCGCTCGCCGCCTTCGGGATGATGCAGACCATCACCAACGAGCCGTTGTTGAAGCAGCTGCTCCGATACGTGATGGCCGACGAGGCGCGTCATGTCGCGTTCGGCGTGCTGTCGCTGCAGGAGTACTACCGGGAGCTCACCGATGCCGAGATGCGCGAGCGCCAGGAGTTCGCGTTCGACGCCGCGTGCCGGTTGCAGCAGCGGTTCATGCAAGGCGAGGTCTGGGAGCGCATGGGTGTCGACCCCAAGGCCGTGCGCGCCGCACTCGACGCGGCCAACCCGCCCGCGCAGCAGGTCTTCCAGCAGATGCTGTTCTCCAAGATCGTGCCGAACTGCAAGAAGCTCGGTTTGCTCGACGCGGCCGACGGCTGGCTGCGCGAGCGCTTCACCGAGACCGGCGTGATCCAGTTCGAGGACTGGGTCGACACCGGCGAGGAGTACGCCGACCTCGACGCCGTCGCCCAGGACAGGAGCGAAGCCGGGAGCGAGCGCGAAGTGCGTACGGCGTAGCGCCCCAGGGCGCCGCGAGGCCGACTCGTCAGGCCGGGAAGCCCGGCGGCCAGTTGTATTCGGTCCAGCCGGTACCCGTCCGGCCGTCGTCGGTCGTGTACCGGCACATGGCACGGGGGAAGCGCGTCTCGCGGCCGTCGGGCGCGACGAGCAGAACCGGGGCGTGGCCGATGGGCTCGGTGGTGAACGTCACGGGACCGATGCGCTGACGGGCCGCGGTCGGCAGCTTCTCGGCGTCGATGTCCACCGAGTTCTCCACCCCGTCGGCCTCGGTGAGCACACCATCGGGACTCACCGTGTAGCCGGTGGCGAACAGGTCGAGTCCGGGAATGATCGAGCGCGCGGCATGCATGAACGAGCCGTCGTCCAGGTGGCCGGCGGTCCAGTTCCAGGGGAACTGCCACCAGTCCCGTACGCCCCACGAGTGGTCGCGCTGCCCCGCGCAGTCCACCGCGACCGTCTGATCGCCGATGGTGACGGTGCCCGAGACCCACGACGAGATCTCGTAGCGCGTCGTCATTGCGTAGGGGAAGGCCTCCGACCGGCTCGCCCACTCGAGGTCCAGGCGCACGGGCACCGCCGGCCCGACGAGTCCGTGGAACGCCTGGGCCGGGTCGGCCAGCTCCACGCCCACCGCCTCGCTCGCGACGCGGAACCGCCGGAGCGGCTCGGGCACCGAGACCTCGACGCTCGTCGTGCCGGCCGCGGGCGCGAGCGCCGCCTCGCCCTCCGGGCACGGCAGCGAGTGATCGACGACGAGCACCAGCGGACGGTCGGCGCCGACGAGCGCGATCCACCACCACGACAGTCCGAGGTTCGGGTAGAGGCCCAACCGGACGTAACCCCCGTAGCCCGCGTCGGATGCAGCCCAGTCCAGGTACCAGGACTCGCCCCACAGCTCCTCGGATCCGGCCGGGTGCCGACCTTCGTCGGCAGCAGTCACGTCGAAAGCGGTCATGGTTCCCTTCGTAGCACGGTCAGCGGGCGCGGACGTCGGGGCCGGAGCTGCCGTCGATCACCATTCCGCTGCGGATGACGAGATGGAGCTCGCCGCGGACAACGCGGGGCGCCTATTCGGGCGCGGGGAGCGAGCTCCGGCCGCCGGTCCCCCACCATGACGCGGTCAGCTGCAAGCCCGGCCGCCCCGAGCGCGGCGTCAGCTCCTCGAACACCCGCTTGTACGCGGTGCGCTGGATCTTCCAGTCGCCGTCGACCTTCACGTACTCGTCCTCGTAGAAGGCCGCGCCATGGATGTCGAGCTCCCATTGCAGGTCGATGACGATGTCCTCGAGGGCCCAGACGCCGGTCGCGGTGTCCGGACCGGTGAGCTCGATCTCGGGGTGATGCGCCTTGTGGCTCGACAAGAAGGTCTCGCGGCCCATCGCCTTGCGGAAGAACTCCACGATCGCGTCCCGGCCCTCATGGGCGTAGGCACCCGCGCTGTAGGAAGAAGTCGCGTCGTCGGTGAAGAGCTCACCGATCTCGTCCCACTGCTTCAGGTCGAGGCAACGGAAGTACGCGTACTTCAACCGCTTGATCAGCTCGAGCTCCACCAGATCCTCGGGAGTCAACTTCCTGCGCTCAGTCATGAGTAGCGGGCCTCCACGCCCCGGGACTCGCCGTGGTGCGCGACCGCATCCTGGAAGTCGGCGACCAGCTGGCCCGCGACCTGACCATGGGCCGGCGAGAGCATGAGGTGCAGACCGCGCGGGTCGGTGTTCCGATTGATGTTCCACCCTTTGTCGTCCATCACGTCGCCGACGGCGTAGAGGTCGATCGTGTCCGACTCGAACGCGAGGACCGGACCGATCGGGTCACCCACCACCGAGACGCCGTCGATCCCTTCGATGCCGGCGCGCACCTCGGCGGTGGTTGCCATCAGATCGCGCATGATGTCGACGTATCCCTGCTCACCGAGGTAGGTCAACGCCGCCCACGCGGTGGCGATCGGACCCGCGGGCCGAGCGCCCGCGATGCCCGGCGAGCCGTAGAGACCCGAGCCCCAGTTGTCGTAGAGGAACACCTGGTGCGCGAACCAGTCGGCGTCGCGGTGCAGGATCACCGACGCCCCCTTGGGGCAGTACCCGTACTTGTGCACGTCGGCGGAGATCTCGGTGACGCCGGGAACGCGAAAGTCCCACGGGGGCACGTCGCGCCCGAGACGCTCGAGGAACGGCAGCACGAACCCGCCGATGCACGCGTCGACGTGGCATCCGACGTCATGGGACGCGGCGAGCGCCGCGAGGTCCTCGACCGGGTCCATGACCCCGTAGGGATACGAGAACGCGGAGGCGACGACCACCGCCGTGTTGGGCCCGATCAGCGACTCCGCGGCGTGCACGTCCGCGCGGTGGTCCGCGTCGAGCGGGATGCGGACCACATCCATGCCGAAGTAGTGCGCGGCCTTCGCGTAGGCCGGGTGCGCGGAGGCCGGCATCACGATCTGCGGACGCCCGATCGAGCGCAGCTTGGCGCGCTCGCGGTTCACGAGCATGGACATGAGGATCGACTCGGTGCCGCCGGAGGTCATCGATCCCCCGCCACCGTCGCCACCGCCCTCACCGAGGTGCAGCAGACCACTCGTGATCGAGACGACGTCGTCCTGGAGTGCGGCGAGCTCTTTGAACTTGAACGGGTTCAGCGCGTTGCCGAAGAGGTAGCGGCGGTTCACCTCCTCGAGCAGGGTCTCCAGGTCCTCGCGCCCGGTCGGGTAGACGAGCCCGAACAGGCGAGCACCATGGACGTCCGGCTCGCGGGACTGCCGGGATTCGAGGTCGTGAAGGATCGCCCGGGCCTCGCGACCTTGCGGCGCGAGCCGCGCGCCGGCCCCGGTCGGAAGTTCGATGTCCTCCACCCGCGGGACGCTAGCGGGCGTCGCGTCAGCGGGCGACTGCCGGGCTCGCCGTGCCGCCAGGGTCCGCGAGCCTCCAGCCCGACCGACCGGATCGCTTAGCCGAGTACATGGCGTGATCTGCATCTCGCAGGAGCTCCGCGGAGGTGAGCTGACCCTGCTCGCTGAGCGCGATGCCCACGCTCGCGCCGAGCCAGACCGGTCCTTCGGGTCCCCGCAACGGTGGCGTGAGCATTGCGTGGATCCGATCCGCGATCTCGATCGCATCGCGCGAGCCGGAGACGCGCTCGATCAGCACTGTGAACTCGTCGCCACCGAGCCGGGCGAGGACCTCACTTCCCCGCAAGCAGCCGCGCAGTCGCTTCGAGACCTCGATGAGCACTTCGTCGCCGAGGCTGTGCCCGAGCGTGTCGTTCACCTGCTTGAACCCGTCGAGGTCGACGAAGAGCAATGCGAGCGTCGAACCGTCGCGCGCCGCTCGTGCGCAAGCCTTCTCGGCGTACTGGGCGAACGCGGGACGGTTCCAGAGCCCGGTGAGGGGATCGTGCAAGGCGTCGTGGCGCAACTGCTCCTCGAGCTCGCGTTGCTTCGTCACGTCGTGCATGTTGAGCACGACCGAGTCTCCCCACTGGCCCGACGGGTTCGTCAGGGTCGCCGCGACCCACCGGCTCGTACCGTCGCGGTGCCGCAGCGGCAGCAGATCCAGGGTCTGCGACCGACCGGGGTGTCCGGAGAGGCTCTCGAGCAAGCGCAACAGCCGATCCATCTCCCCGCTCTGGACGATCGCGGCGATCGAACCGCCCTCGACCTCCGAAGCCGGGTAGCCGAGCAGCGTCTCGACCGCCGGGCTCACAAATTCCAACCTGCCGTCGCGTCGGACGACCGCGATGACATCGACCGCGTGCTGCAACAGCGAGAGGAACTGCTCGCCGCGATCTCGCAACGCGTTCTCCGCGTCCTCGGCTGCGGCTGCCTTCACGCCGAGAACCCGTGCGACGATGCCGAAGCAGATCAACCCACCCAACGCGACCGCGTTCGAGAGTCCCGCGTCGATCAAGCTGGGTGCAACACCGGTGATGATCGCTACCTGGCCGAGGCCGACTCCGACCACGCTCCAGGCGAATCCCGAGCGCCAGCTCGCGGAACCGGCTTCCTGCAACACCGCGGCGAAACCGACGCCATAGGCGACGATGAGCATCGGGCCCCACCCCACCGCGTAGATCACCGCGGTCGTCGCGAGTGTGGAGACGGCGAGGCGCACCTGGATCCGTCGCGTCTCCTCAGGGTCGCCCTTGAGGTACGCGATCGACGCGAGGTTCAGCCCCGAAGTGGCGACGAGCAGGACGACCAGGATCCAGAACGGCGTATCGGCGACGAGCCCTTCGATCCGGAACCAGTAGAACGCGGCCGCGGCCACGGGCACGGTCGCGA
>JADGON010000247.1 GCA_017882945.1 Acidimicrobiia bacterium
GTGGTCTTCTGGGCCACGGGCGGAGCGCCTGCCTTGTTCGCCGAGCGCTACGAAGACCCGCTGACACGCGAGCCCTGACGCGAGCACGGGCCCGCGACTGCGGGCCCGACTCGAGTGTGGTGCTGGCTGCGGACCTGGATCAGGCCTCGCGCACCTTGTACGCCACGGCCGCGCCGATGGCGAGGACGAGCAGGAGCAAGAGGAGCTTCTTCACGGGGGTGCCCTTTCGATCGCCTCGGAATGAGTGTCCAGATGCTACCTGTGCGACCGCGGGCGTGGCGGGTCCAACCCGCGGTCTACGACCACGGGATCCAGGCCGCCGCCGTCACACCCTCGGCGAGCCTCGTCGGTGCCGGGTCGCCGGTGGTCCAGCGGTACAGGGCCCCATCGTCGAGGAGCGCCAGGAAGTGCCGGCCGCTCCGATCGGCGATGAGCGAGGTGATCCTCCTCGGCAGCGCGAACAGCGTGTTGGTTCCCTGGTTCCCCAGATCGAAGGTGCGGACCGTGGATCCGGCGTTCGTCTTCTCGGCAACCGCCAAGACGTCGTTGTCCATGAAGGCACCCGCCGTGACCGCCGACCCCACCGGGATCTCGATGACCTCGGTATGGGAGACGGGAACCAGGGTGGCGACGTAGAAGTGCGGCGCGGCGTCACCCTTCAACGCGAGCCGGTACAGAAGGCGCTTCGAGTCCGGAGCCCAGGCGAGCGGCTCGGTCTGGACGATCTCCGCCGCGCCGCTGCCCGACGCCGGGAACGGATCGAACCGATAGTTCGCGCCGCTGTGCAAGTTCGTGAGGCCGGGCTCGATGCCGTCGCACACGATGCCGTACGCGACGAACTCGCCGTCCGGACTCACCGCCGGTGACCCCGACCCACCGACGACGAGCTGGGATGCGTCGGGTGCGTCGAGCCGCGCGGTGGCGAGCCGCTTGACCGTCGGTCCGGGACCGCCGCCACACGCGGGGCTCGGCCCGCTGGACGCGTAGATCAGCTCACGACCGTCGGGTGACGCGCCGATCCGGGAGACGTTCGGGAATGCACCCAGGCTCGAGTGTTGCGCCCCATCAGCCGCGCCGAGCACATCGAGCGCACCATTGCGCGCGACGACGACTCCGTTCGGAAGCGGCGCTGCAGCCGCGGGAGCCGGCGGCGCCTGGCGGGCGTCCGGGATCCACGCCGCGCCGATGACGTTGTCCGCGATCTTCGTGGCTCGCTCGTCGCCCACGCTCCAGCGGTAGAGCGCGTGATCGACGACCGCGAGGATGTGACGACCGGACTGGTCGGCGACGACCTGGCTCGGAATCGCGGGGACGGTGAAGAGCGGACTCGCGGTGAACGGTGCCGGCCCGCGCAGCGAGAGCACGCTTGGAGGCGATCCCTTCACCGCCAGGTACTCGCCCGTGTTCCCCCGCAGCCCGACCCACACCGCTTCGCCCGCGGCCGGACCGACGTCGCGCCCCGGCGGGGCTTCCCCGTCGACGACGTTGAGCTCGCGCAGCGTGGCCCGTCCCTGGGCGTCGTCGAAGAGGTTGAAGATGACCCGATGGGCATCCGGAGCGAACTCGACGCGGTTGATGAAGAACGTCCCGTCCGGCGCGGATGTCACGCGTTCGGTCCCGGTCGTGAGGTCGCGCAACACGATGTGATTGGCGCGATTGCCGGAGTCCGGTGAGCAATGCAGGTACGCGAGATACCGACCGTCCGGGCTGACGGCGGGATCCGTCGCGTTCGTCGCGACCACACGGCTGCCCGACCCGGATCCGATCTGCAGCGCCAGGATCGAGTGGCCGGCGCAGCCCTCGTTCCCGTTTCCGGTGACCAGGTAGGCATCTCGTTCGTCCGGGCTCACTGCGATCTGGGTGCCCTCGGCGATCGACGTGGCGCCGTACGTGAAGTCGCGACCGCCCGTCTTCGATGCCAGCACGACCGGCTCCCCACGGTCGGTGACCGCAAGGATGCGTTGGGGCAGATCGGTCGTCGTTCTACGCGGTGATGTGGCGACCTCCGTGTGATGGTCCGTGTCACGCACGAGTGCCGCGACGATCACCACGACCGTCAGCAACGCCAGCGCCGCAAAGACCAAGGCGCGACCGCGAGCCCGAGGTCGCCGCGGCGCGGGTTCGTCGTCGAAGTGCGCGGCAATCTTCGACCACGAGCCGGCTTCCGGTTCGATGACGTCTGCGTACCCGTGCAGCGCGTCGTGCAGGCGCTCTTCGATCTTCATGTCCGTTCCTCCAGGCGTTGCGCCAACGCCGCCAGGCCCCGGCTGGAGTGCGACTTCACCGAGCCGTTCGAGATGCCGAGCGTCGACGCGATCTCGGTCTCGGAGAGCTCGACGTAGTAGCGAAGCACCAGGCACTCGCGTTGGCGACGCGGCAACGCGCGCACCGCGTCGAGCACCTCCTGCTGATCGGCGAGCAGCAGGGTGTGCTCCTCGGCCGACATCGCGGGCCGGACCGCGGGCTCGACCCGGCGCCGGGCGACGAGCCGACGGCGCATCCGGGACCGCGCCAGGTTCATCACCGTCGCCCGCAGGTAGGTCAGGGGGTTCTCCACGCGGACCCACGACTGGTGGACCCGGACGAATGCCTCCTGGACCACCTCCTCGCCGGCTCCCTGCTCGTCGAGGAGCAGGCATGCGAGCCGGACGAGGCTGGGATAGTGCTCCCGGTGAAGATCGGTGAGCACGACATCACGGTCGGCGCGCGCCAGCTCCGACCGCCCGTCCCCCGCCGCCGTCATGTCGGCCATCATCATCGGTACTGACGCTCGGGAGAATGTCAGGGTTGTCACGATCTTCCGGAGCTCGCGCCGCCCGACAGTTGAGGATCGGGACGACTGGCTACCATCTGCGCCGTCCCCGAGTCACCCGGAAACCGCCGCACCTCTGCGCGCAAGGAGCCCACATCACATGGCCGAGGTGCACGAGGGCGGGAGCCGAGCTCGCCAGACCGTGGCCATCTTCCTGGTGAGCCTGGCCGGACTGCTGCTCGAGGTCGGCTACACCCGCATCGTCTCGTACAAGCTCTGGTACTACTACACGTACCTCGTCATCGGTCTCGCCCTGTTGGGCATCGGATCCGGCGGCATCTTCGTCGTCCTCTTCAAACGGCTCCGCCGGACCAGCACCGAGAAGATCATCGCGCTCTGTTCGATCTTCGGCGCGATCAGCATCGTCGTCGGCTACGTGGTGATCTCCCGGCTTCCCGTCGACACGTTGTCGATCTGGGACTACGGCACGAGAGCCTCGTTCAAGAACCTGGCCATCATCGGCGTGATCTGCTTCTTCATCTTCTCGTCGTTCATCGCGCTCGGGATCATCGTCTCCACCATCTTGGGACGCGCCCCCGACGGCATCGGACGGCTCTACTTCGCCGACCTCATCGGCGCCGGGCTCGGCTGCCTGGCCGCCATCCCCCTCATCACGCGGCTCGGACCACCGGACGTGATCATGGTGTCCGCGCTCATCTTCACGGTCGTCGGCCTGCTCGCGCTCCCGCGCCGGCTCGGGGTCATGATGGGTCTGGGCGCGGTCGTCGGCGTCTTCCTGATCCTCATCGTGACGAGTGTCATCACGCTGCCCGACGTCCGTACCGAAGACACCAAGGCCGGGCCCGCGAACGCGGCGTTCTCGGACTGGGGCCCGGTCTTCCGCGTCGACGTGCTGTTCGTGCCCGGGAACCAGGCGCTCCTGCTCCACGACGGCACGTTCGGATCCGCGCTGCACAAGTACAACGACGACCCCACCACACTCGGCCGCTACGACCAGGACCCGAGAGCGCTGCCGTTCAAGGTCCTCGGGAACCCACCTGAGAAGGAGCTCATCATCGGCTCCGCGGCCGGCAACGAGATCCTCGCGTCGCTGCACTTCCACGCCAAGAAGATCGAGGGCGTCGAGCTCAACCCCGTCACGTTGTCGCTGCTCACCGACCACTACAAGAAGTACAGCGGGGACCTCGGTCACCAGCCCGGTGTGAGCCTCCACCAGGCCGACGGCCGCACGTACCTCGCGCGGAGCAAGGAGAAGTACGACCTCGTCTGGTACGTCGCGCCGGACAGCTACGCGGCCAACAACGCCGCGTCCTCGGGCGCGTTCGTACTTTCCGAGAGCTACCTCTACACGAAGGAGATGATCGCCAGCTCGTTGCAGCACCTCTCCGGCAAGGGGATCATGGTGGTCCAGTTCGGCGAGCTCGACTTCGAGGGCGCGCCCAACCGGACCGCTCGCTACGTGATGACGGCCCGGGCCGCGATGAAGCAGATCGGCATCAAGGACCCGGGCAATCACATGATCGTCTCGGCGTTCATCACCCACAAGACCGGTGACCTGTCGACGATCATTCTCAAGCGCACACCGTTCACACCGGCCGAGGTCGCGCGCTACCGAAGGGTCGCGCCCACCCTGCCGAAGGTCTCCGAGGTGTGGGCGCCGGGTCAGCAGCCCGGACCCAGCGTCGTCTCGCATCTCGCCGCCGCGACCGACGCGCAGGCCGCCACGATCGCGGCGAGCTATCCCCGCGACATCAGCGCGATCAGCGACGACAGCCCGTTCTTCTGGCACTTCGTCCCGTTCGACTCGGTCATCAGGAACATCTTCCATCCCCTCAGCGCGCAGAACCCCGAGGACTCCATCGGCGAACGGGTGCTGCTGCTCCTGCTCTCGGTGTCGGTCCTCTACGCCGCGGTGTTCCTCCTGGCGCCGTTCTTCTTCGTGCGCAAGGAATGGCGATCGCTGCCGGGCAAGGGCATCTCGGCCGTGTACTTCTCCGCGCTCGGCCTCGGCTTCATGTTCTTCGAGATCACGATGATCCAACGGTTGGTGAGATTCCTCGGGTATCCGACCTACTCACTGACCGTCACGCTCGCGTCGATCCTCGTCTTCACCGGGATCGGTGCGCTGGTCAGCAAACGACTCGCGGGCAGGCGGTGGTTGATGCCCGTGCTGCTCGCCGTGCTGTGCGTGATCACGCTCTTCTACGAGGTCGGCCTCGACAACCTCACGAACTCGCTGCTCGACCAGAGCCTGGCGGTCCGGGTCCTCGTCTCGCTGATCGTCCTCGCTCCCCTCGGGCTCTGCCTCGGCATGTTCATGCCGCTCGGCCTCAGCCTCGTCGGCAAGCTGAGCGACCACGCCGACGAGTACATCGCCTGGTCCTGGGCCGTGAACGGCTTCTTCTCGGTGATCGGCTCCGTGCTCACCACGATCCTCTCGATGTCGTTCGGGTTCAGCACGGTGCAGTACATGGCGCTCGTCGTGTACGCGATCGCCGCGCTTGCGTTCACCCGCATCTCCGCGGTAGCGAGACGTACGCCCGCTCCGGCCGAAACCGGAGCCGGGCCGGAGATGCGGACGCTGGAAGCAACCCCGACCTAGGAGGCTTCATGGAGCAGCGACGGCTCGGAACCACGGGAGTGCGCGTCTCGGAGCTCTGCCTCGGCACCATGACCTTCGGCAACGAAGCGGACGAGTCGACGAGCAAGGCGATCGTCGATCGCTTCCTGGATGCCGGCGGCAACTTCGTGGACACGGCGAACGTCTACTCGGCGGGCGTCTCCGAGGAGATCACCGGCCGCGCGCTCGGATCGAAGCGCGACCGGGTGGTGCTGGCGACCAAGGTCCGGTTCCCGATGGGCGACGGTCCGAACGATGTCGGGCTCTCCCGGCGCAACATCCGGAGCCAGGTCGAGGCGTCGTTGCGCCGCCTCGGCACCGAGTGGATCGATCTCTACCAGGTGCACTGCTGGGATCCGCGCACTCCACTCGAGGAGACCATCTCCACGCTCAACGACCTCGTGCACGAAGGCAAGGTGCGGTATCTCGGCGCGAGCAACTTCGCGGGTTGGCATCTGGCGAAGGCGCTGGGCATCGCGGCGCTGCACGACTGGGAGCCGTTCGTGAGCCTGCAACCGGAGTACTCGCTCATCACCCGTGACATCGAGCGTGAGCTGCTCCCCCAGTGCCGCGAGGAAGGGCTCGCGGTGTTGCCCTGGAGCCCGCTGGCCGGTGGCGTGCTGACCGGCAAGTACCGCAAGGACACCGACTTCCCCGAGGGGACCCGCGGAGCCGACACCGAGAATCCGATCACGTTCACGTACCGGCTGGACGACCGGGCCTGGAACATCGTCGACGCGGTCGGCAAGGTCGCGGCCGAGCTCGGCAGGACCCCGGCCCAGGTCGCGCTCAACTGGGTCGGGAACCGTCCCGGCATCACGGCACCGATCATCGGCGCCCGCAACCTGACCCAGCTCGACGACAACCTCGCGGCCGTCGGCTGGCAGCTCGAGAAGCCGCACCGCGACGCGCTGGCGTGGGCGAGCGCATTCCGGCTCGGCTACCCGTACGAGTTCATCCAGTTCGCCGAGCACTAGGGGCGCCGACGTGGCCGTCGTCTCCGGATTGTGGCGGTATCCCGTCAAGTCCATGCAGGGCGAGGCACTGACCCACGCCGCGGTGGGCCCCGCCGGGATCATGGGTGATCGCCAGTGGGCCCTGGTCGATCTCGACACCGGGCTCGCGCTGACGGCCCGGCGCCAACCCGAGCTGCTCTACGCATCGGCCGCGCTCGTCGGCGACGACGTCCTCATCACCCTTCCGGACGGCTCCACGACCTCCGACGACGCGGCTCTCTCGGCCTGGCTCGGCCACCCGGTGGCGCTCACCCGGGCCGACGCCGTCGACCACGGCACGTACGAGATCGCGCTCGACTTCGAGAACGAGTCCACGGCCGAATGGTTCCAGTGGGAGGGCCCCACGAACAGCTTCCACGACTCGACCCGCACCCAGGTCTCGATCATCGGGGCGGGCACGCTCGGAGACTGGGACGTCCGCCGCTTCCGCCCCAACGTCGTGGTGGACGGCTCCGAGGAGGACGGGTGGGTCGACACGTCGGTCGCGGTCGGCTCGACCCGCCTCGACATCGTGAAGCTGATCGACCGCTGCGTGATCACCACCCGACCGCAACCCGGTGGCATCGACCGCGACCTCGACGTGCTCCGGACGGTCAACCGGGATCGCGCCGGCAACCTCGGTGTGGGTGCGATGGTGGCCACGCCGGGTCAGATCGCGATCGGCGACGAGATCACGCCCACGTGAACGACAAACTCGGCACGCGCAAACCGCCGGGGCGGCTCGAACGGGCCGAGAATGAAGGTTGGAGCCGGTCTAGACGGCGAGCAGGTCGCGGGCGCCGGTGTCGGCCGACGGGTGACGCAGCTTGCTCATCGCCCGAGCCTCGATCTGTCGGATCCGCTCCCGGGTGAGGTTGAAGTACTCCCCCACCTCTTCGAGCGTGCGCGGCTCGCCCCGGTCGAGGCCGAACCGCAGCGCCAGGATCTGGCGCTCGCGCTCGTCGAGCGGAGCCAGCAGCTTCTCGATCTCCGCCGGCAGGAGTGCGGTCGCGGCCACCTCGAACGGCGACTCGGCCGAACGGTCCTCGACGATGTCGCCGAGCTCGGCGTCACCGTCTTCGCGCAGCGGCTCCGAGAGTGAGAGGGGTTCGGCGGCGAAGCGCAGGGCCTCGGTCACCTTGTCCTCCGGCATCTCGACCTCGGCCGAGAGCTCGGCGAGGGTCGCGGGGCGACCCAGCTTCAGCTCCAGGCGCGAACGCGCCTTCTGCAGCCGGGCGAGCGTGTCGCCCGCGTGGACCGGCAGCCGGATCGTGCGGCCGGTGTTCGCGATGCCGCGGGTGATGGCCTGGCGGATCCACCAGGTCGCGTAGGTGGAGAACTTGAACCCCTTGCGCCAGTCGAACTTCTCGACCGCGTGCATGAGGCCGAGGTTGCCCTCCTGGATCAGGTCCAGCAGCGGCAGGCCCGAGGCCTGGTACTTCTTGGCGATCGAGACCACGAGCCGCAGGTTCGACTGCACGAACGTCCGCTGAGCGTCGTCACCCTCGCGGGCACCCCTGCGAAGCTCGCGCTTCTTGGCCGGCGTGAGGCCCTTGCCTCCGGCTTCGAGCTCAGTGCGCGCTTCGTTGCCGCGCTCGATCTGCTGAGCCAGCCGCACCTCGTCGTCCTTGGTCAGGAGGGGGTACTGGCCGATATCGGTCAAATACAGCCGTACCAGATCTTCTTCGTCGCGTTCGACGCGCTCCTTCGCCACGCAGGAAACACCCTCTCAGCAGGAAAACTCTGTGGATATCTAATAACGGGTGTTCGGCGGGAATTTCTTCCCCATGACCCGCCCCCTCCTCGTGCCTGTACGATACCGACCTCGTCAAGGAGCTTTATCCACAAGCTTGTGGACGACGGTGAGGCAGGCGGGAGGGCTTCCAAGTCTACATGACCGACGACGTCGAGATCTGGGTTGTCGCGGGGCAGTACCAGGCCCGCAGCGGCCGGGAGCCCGAGCTCGGGGCGGTTCTCGCCCAGTACGTCGTGCTCACCCGCGGCGTCGGAGGCTGCCGGAACGTGGATCTGGTGGCCTCGGCGAGCACGCCGGGGAAGTTCCTGGTCATCGAGAAGTGGGACGATGCGGACGCCCAGCGCGCGCATCTGGACGACGACGTGATGGTCGGCATGGCGACCGCCGCGACCCCGCTGCTCGTCTCCGCACCTGAGCTCGACCTGTACGAGGCGATCTCGGCGCACGACCTCGAGTAGCCGGCGGAAATGGTGCGAACGACCTACCTGGCGACGGTCAGGAGGGGCGCAGCGACTCGTGGCGCAGGGGCTTGCGCGCCTCCGGGCGAGTGTCCGCTCCGGCGAGACGGCCCTCGATCTCCTCGAGCTCGGTCCAGGAGAGCGACGGCGCCTTCCAGACCCGGTCGTACTCGGCGTCGGCCACATCGCTGAATCCGCACCGCAGGCGGTAGCTGTAGCGCCGTCGCGGCTCGTTGATGAGAAAGCCACCCTGCTGCGCGAGGCGGCCCTCGGCGTAGACGTCCCAGATCGCCCGCTGGCGCTCCGAGATCTCCCCGTCCGGCGGAGCATCCTCGAACCCGCCGTCGAGCCGGTCGCGGCCCCGCAGGAAGGCGGCCGCCAGCTCGGTCCTCGACATCTCCGGCTGCAGCATCGCCAGGCGCTTCGGGTCTTCGAAGCTCCCGCCCGAGAACCAGAACGAGAGCTTGCCGGGGACGGCCTCGGCCGCCGACGCGATGAGCGGCCCCGGCAGCGCCTCGTCGACGTCGATCGCGATGCTCACGTCGTCGGGGACGCCGACCGCGGTGGCCGCGTCCTCGGCGATCGCGAGCAGCTCCGCCGCGTCGAACTTGACCAGCGTGAAGGCCTCGGGTGTGAGCGAGATGGCGTGGCTCACGAGGGCGCGGAGGCCCCCGCGGACATCGCTCGCGCGTCTTCCTGCGCCTGCACCGAGATCTCGGAGATCTCGTCGATCTCGTCGGTGGAGAAGCCCGCCATCGCCCGGAGCTTGCGGGCGAGCTGGATCGGGTTCTCGTCGGTCTCGCCGCGGAAGCCGCCCAGGCTGAAGAGCTTGTCCACGCCGCGCTGGAACTCGAGCGCGCGCTCGCGCCGCTCGGGGTCGTTCTCGGTGAGGCGGCGCAGCCAGTCCGAGCCCATCTTCACGTGGGTCACCTCGTCGGCGAGCATCCAGTCCTCACAGAACTCGAGCACCGGGTCGCCGGAGATGTCGCCGAACTCACGCATCGTGTTGAAGACGTCGATCGCCAGCCCTTCGAGCGCGCGGTTCACACCGCACAGGCGCAGGATCGGGTCGGTGGCGCACGCCGCCTCGTAGAGGAAGGTCGCCTCGTTGTACTCGCCGATCTCGGTGCCCATCCACTCGCCGAGCTTCACGGAGATCTCGACGTGGCGGCTCTCGTCCCAGCACTGCCGGGCCATGTCCAGCTTCAGGGCGAACGGCGCTTCGTCGTCGTCGAAGTCGAAGGTGGTGCGACCGGCGCCCTCGAGCGCCTGGATCTCACCGGTGAAGATGCCGTGCATCAGGTTGCGGGCCCGGTCCGCGGCAGCGGGGCGACCCGGCTGGAGCTTCGCCGAGCCCAGGTCACGCTCGGCCAGCGCCTGGTTCCGCGGGTCCATGATCGCGTCCATGATCGTGGACCGGACGAAGCGCGAGTCCCGAGCCAGCTCGCTCGGCGGCAGGTTCTTCTTCATCGTGCGTTCCCCCTGATACCTGACGTCATCGAGGAGCTCATACGGTGGCTCCTTCCACCTGCGCCCCCGAACTATCAGGAGCGTCACCCAGCGTACCCGGACCGGTGATCCCGCCGGCTCGCAGCACGATCTTCTCGAGCGCCACCTGACGGCGGGATGCCCGGTCGACCTCGTCTTCGGTCTCGATCAGCGACTGGAGGAGCATCTCGCCCTCGGTCCAGTCGTCATGCTCGTCCTGGAGGATGAAGCCCAGTGACCGCTGCGTCGGGGCGTCGGTGATCCGGCTCGTCGCGTTGAGGTGGTACGTGTACGCCGCGATCTTTCGGGGGATCAGCACCCGGTAGACCCCGACCAGCTTCTCGATCGTGAGCTCGGGCGCCTCCGGCTCGCGAATCGACTCCATGAACTCGTTCATGGCGTCGTTGGCCGGAACCGTCAGGCGCGTCGTGTTCATCTCACGCAGCTCCGGGAGGCGCTTGTCCCAGAGCTCGGCGTGCCAGGCGTGGTGGTAGCAGTGCCGGCCGAGCACGAGCTTGACGTCGAGCTCGGGGACCGTCGCCACCCACCCACCGAGGGTCTCGAACAGCCGCATCTCGATCCACTTGTAGATGCCGACCCGACGGGCCGACTCGTCCACGTCGAACAGCCCGGGGATCTCGCGGCGGTCCCATGGGGCGAACGCGGGTCGGGGCTTGCGGGGGTCGGCCATTGGAGATACGTCCTGTCCGGGTTACTCGGCGGTCACTTGCGCTTCGACGCATTCTTCGCCTGACTTGACCGAGCGGTCAAGTAGCACGGTTCGGCGTGGAGACGGCACCGTCGTGGGTCCCGCGCTCGGCGACGAAGATGCCGGCGAGGATCAGCGCCGCTCCGGCGTAGCCGACCAGGCCCAGTCGCTCACCGACCGCGTATCCGACAACGCCCGCAACCACCGGCTCCAGGAGGTTGAGGATGCTGGCCCGCGAAGCGTCGATCGTGCGCTGGGCCCATGCGGAGAGGCTGAACGCGACGGCTGAGCACCCGATCCCGGTGAAGGCCACCGTGAGGATGACACCGGTGTCGACCTGGCCGAAGCCCTCGACGGCGACGAACGGGATCGACACCAGGGCGACCACGGTCAGTTGCACGGTCGTCAGCCCGAAGATGTCGAAGCGGTTCGCGAGCATCCCGGTGCGCACGTACCAGCAACCGAACAGCACGGCGGTCACGAGCGTGACCGCGTCGCCGTAGCTCATCGACAGCTCTGCACCCGTCAGGAGGAACAGACCGACGATCGAGATCCCGACCGCGAGGATGATCCCGGACCGGGGAAAGCGCCGGTAGACGATCGCTTCGACGATCGGCGTGAAGACCGCGAAGAGCCCGGTGATGAACGCGGAGTTGGACGTGGACGTGTGCTCCAACCCGATGTTCTGGGTGAGGTAGGCGAACGCGGCGATCACCCCGAGCGACGCCCCGCCGAGGAGGAACGTGCGCAACGAGTCCGTCGGGCGAAGCTCCGGCCCGGCCCATGACCGGCGCAACGCGAACGGCGCGAGCACTGCGGCGCCGATCGCGAAGCGCATGAGGTTGAACCCCATCGGCGTCGTGTGATCGAGCGCGTCTTGCACGATCGAGAACGTGACGCCGTAGAGGAAGGCCGCGGCGGCGATCGCGAGCTCGGGAAAGAACCCGCGCACTCCTGACGCCGTTCGGACCCTTGCGGTCACGGGAGAACCGCCGTTCAGCCCGACCAGCGATTGGTGAGCGGGAGTCTGCGGTCCTTGCCGAACGCCTTGGCGGAGACCCGGATGCCGGGAGGAGACTGGCGGCGCTTGTACTCACTGCGGTCCACGAGCCCGACCACGCGCTCGACGGTCTCGCGGTCGAAACCCTCGGTCTCCACGATCTCGGCCACGGACAGGTCACGCTCGACGTAGTCCTCGAGCACCTCGTCGAGCACCGCGTACGGCGGCAACGAGTCCTCGTCTCTCTGGTCGGGACGCAGCTCCGCGCTCGGCGGCTTCTCGAGCACCGACTCGGGGATGAACGGGCGCCCGGATCGCCGGTTGCGGTCCACCGACAACGCGTAGACGAGCATCTTGGGCACATCCTTGATCACCGCGAAGCCGCCGGCCATGTCGCCGTACAGCGTGCTGTAGCCGGTCGCCATCTCGCTCTTGTTCCCGGTTGTGAGCACCAGCCAGCCGAACTTGTTCGAGATCGCCATCAAGATCGTGCCGCGAATGCGGGCCTGCAAGTTCTCCTCGGCGAGGCCGGGCTCGGTGCCCTCGAACGCGGGCGCGAGCAAGCTCGTGAATGCCTCGTGAGCGCCTTCGATCGGGACGGTCAAGGTCGCGATGCCGAGATTCCGGGCGAGCTCTTCCGCGTCGGTGATGCTCCCCTCACTCGAGTAGCGGGAGGGCATCAGCACGCCGGTGACCCGGTCCGGACCGAGGGCGTCGGTCGCGATTGCGGCGACCAGAGAAGAGTCGATCCCACCCGACAACCCGATGAGCACCCGCTCGAACCCGTTCTTGATGACGTAGTCGCGTGTCCCGAGCGTCAGCGCCTCGTAGATCTCGTGCACCGGTGCGAGCAAGGGCTCCACGCGTGGTGTCTCGTGCACCTCCCCGATCCGAGGGTCGCTGACCGCGACCTCCGGGAGTGCCGGTGCGGTCGCCCGGCCCCGAGGGTCGAGCAGCCGCCGGCGAAAGCCGGGGCGGACGTCGAGATCCACGATGAGCAGGTCCTCGGCGAACTGCCTTGCTCGCGCGACCAGCGCGCCGCTCTCGTCGAAGACCATCGACGCGCCGTCGAAGACCAGCTCGTCCTGCCCTCCGACGAGGTTCACGTAGACGATGGGCACCTGCGCGTCGGCGGCTCGCGTGGCCAACATCGTGGCGCGCTCGCCCACCCGGCGCGCGTAGAACGGGGACGCATTGACGTTGACGATCAGCTCCGCACCACCGGCGGCCTGGGAGATGATCGGACCCGTCGGGCTCCACGCGTCTTCGCAGATCGTGACGCCGACCCGGATTCCCCCCACGACGAAGAGCGGCCCGTCGACGGTCGACGGCGCGAAGTAGCGCTGCTCGTCGAACACCGCGTAGTTGGGGAGGAGGTGCTTGCGGTACACGCCCTGCACCTTGCCGTTCGCGCAGACCGCGGCAGCGTTGTACAAGTCGCGCCCGGCTTCCGGGAATCCGATCACCGCCGCGAGCCGACCCGTGCGCGCGGCCAGCTTCTCGAGCGTCTCGGCGGCCTGGGCCACGAAGGCCGGCTTCAGCAAGAGGTCCTCGGGGGGGTATCCGGTGATCGCGAGCTCCGGGAACGCGAGGAGGTCGCAACCCGCGGCGTCCGCCTTCTCGTAGGCGTCCATCATCCGCATCGAGTTCCCCGTGAGGTCACCCACGACGAGGTTGAGCTGGGCCGCCGCGAGGCGCAACCTGGGCATGTCCCCAGGATACGGGGCCGCCTGCCGCCGCGCGACACTGCACGACATGACGCGCCCGGATGCGGTCCTCGACGCGCCCGGCGTCGCTCGAGCACTGGACCTCTCCGCCGATCCGCACACCGCACGCGCCGCGCTCAGCCGCATCCTCGAGCAGCACCCCGAACTCGCGAGCGAGCTGCGCGACGACCGGAGGGTTCGTGACGCGCTCGTCGCGATCGGCTGTGCGTCGCGGTCGCTCTCAGCCGCGCTGGTCCAGGACGCGACGTTGGTCGAGCCGCTGCGCGACGCCAGGGGCTTCGACGCCGAACGTTCCGTCGCCGACTACGAGAGCTCGATGGACGCGTCGGCGGTCGACGATCCCGACGCCCTGCGCCATTGGAAGCGGCGCGAGTACCTGCGCATCGCGGCACGCGATCTCCTGGGCGTCGCCGATCTCCCGACGGTGGGGCGGGAGCTCGCGGCACTGGCGGAGGTGTGCCTCGGTCGTGCCCTGGTGCTCGCCGAGCCCGAGGTCCCCATCAGCGTGATCGCGATGGGAAAGCTCGGCGGGCGGGAGCTGAACTACGCGAGCGACGTCGACGTCCTGTTCGTCAGTGCCGGCGACCAGGTCGACGCGGAGGCGACGGCACGACGGCTGCTTGCCGTGATGGCCGAGCCCAGCCCGTCGGGAATCGTGTTCCGCACGGACGCGGCGCTCCGCCCGGAAGGACGCGCGGGGTCACTGACCCGCAGCCTCGACTCGTACGCGGCCTGGTACGAGCGGTGGGCGCAGACCTGGGAGTTCCAGGCCTTGATCAAGGCGCGGCCGGTCGCGGGCGACCCCGAGCTTGCCGCGCGATTCACCGAGCTCGTGGAGCCGTTCGTGTGGCCGGAGGTCCTGGGTCCCGACGCGGTGCGGGCCGTGCGAGCGATGAAGGCTCGCGCCGAAGGGGAAACCCATCGGCGGGGCCTCGACGAACGCGAGCTGAAGCGCGGCCGCGGTGGGATCCGCGACATCGAGTTCGCCGTCCAGCTTCTCCAGCTCGTGCACGGCCGCCATGACCCGACGATCCGATCGGCGAACACGCTCGACGCGCTCGCGCAGCTCGTCGCCGCCGGCTACATCAACGACCGGGACGCGATGCCGTTCGACGCCGCGTATCGCTTCCTGCGGACCGTCGAGCACCGGCTTCAGCTCTGGGACGAGCAACAGACGCACACCCTGCCGACCGACCGCGCCGCGCGCACGCGTCTCGCCCGCGTCCTGGGTTACCGGGACAAGGAGCGCTTCTCCGCCGTGCAGCAGCTCGACAGCGACCACCGCTCCCATCAGTCCCGGGTGCGGTCCGTCCACGAGAAGCTCTTCTTCGGCCCGCTGCTCGAAGCGTTCTCGGGCCGGCCCGGGCCGCTCACCGCCGATGCAGCGGAGGAACGCCTGCGTGCCTTCGGCTTCCTCGACCTGCGCGCGACCCGCGCGGCGCTCGACGAGCTGACGCGCGGGTTCAGTCGCACGTCGCGCCTGATGGAGCAGCTGCTCCCGCTTCTCCTCGAGTGGTGCTCGGAGTCCCCCGACCCTGATCTCGCGTTGCTCCAGCTGCGCCGGCTGGCCGAGGGTCCCGCGCGTTCGGCCAACCTCGCGATGGTGTTCCGCGACTCACCGGCTGCCGCGCAACAGACCTGTCGCATCCTTGGCTCCAGCCGGATGCTCGGCGATGCTCTCCGTCGCCAACCGGACTTCGTGCAGATTCTGGGCGACGACGAGCTGCTCGCGGAGACCAAGCCGCGAGATCGGTTCGTCGACGAGGCGGTGTTGGCGGTCGAGTGGCGCGCGTCAGACGCGACCGCGCGGCGCGGCGGTCTTCGCCGGTACAAGCGTCGCGAGCTGCTCCGCATCGCGTCGCGCGACCTGCTCTCGTTCGCGGATCTCGTCGAGACCGGTCGAGACCTGTCCACCCTCGCGGAGGCGTGCCTCGAAGCCGCACTCGTCTCACTGGCGCCGAAGGTGCCCTTCGCCGTCATCGGCATGGGTCGCTTCGGTGGGTGCGACCTGTCGTACGCGTCGGATCTCGACGTCCTCTTCGTGTACGACGGCGACGGCGCCGCGGACTTCCATGAAGCCGAGCGGGTGGCCGAGCAGCTGCTTGCAGAGATCAGTGAAAGCACCACCGAGGGTCGCACGTTCGCGATCGACGCCACGCTCCGACCCGAAGGCAAGCAGGGGCTGCTCACTCGCTCGCTCGCCGGCTTCCAGAGCTACTGGGAGCGGTACGGCCTCACGTGGGAGTTCCAGGCGCTCATCAAGGCGCGACCCACGGCCGGCGACCCGGACCTCGGCCGGCGCTTCTGCGAGCTCGCCGAACCGTTCGTCTACCGCGATGCGTTCACCGAGGAGGCGGTGCAGGAGGTGCGGCGGATGAAGGTGCGGATCGAGCAGGAGCGCATCCCGCCCGGGGAGGACCCGCAGTTCCACCTCAAGCTCGGACGGGGATCGCTTTCCGACGTCGAGTTCACCGTCCAGCTGCTCCAGCTGGTGTACGGCGCGCATCACCCGTCGCTGCGCACTCCGGAGACGCTCACCGCGCTCGAAGCCCTCGTCGCGGTCGGCTTGTTGGAACCGGTCGACGCCGATGCCCTGCGCGATTCGTTCGAGTTCTGCTCCGCTGCCCGCAACGCCAGGTTCCTCGTGACCGGATCCGAGCGGGAGTCGCTGCCCACCGATCTCGCCGAAGCAGTGCGTGTGGCGCGCCTGCTCGGCTACGTCGATCGCCCGCAAGCCACGCTCCGAGACGACTACCGCCGCCTCACGCGCCACGCCCGCCAGGTCGTGGAGCACCTGTTCTACGGGCGCGAATAGTCGGAGCGCCGGTTCGCGCTCTACCCTTCGGCCCTGCTCCGGAGGCATGGGCCCTGGAAGCAACAGGAGGGGAAGCCATGGGTCGCAGGGTATTCGTCGTCGGGGTCGGGATGACCAAGTTCGAGAAGCCGGGCGGCCGTGACTGGGACTACCCCGACATGGCCCGCGAGGCCGGCACGATGGCGCTCGAAGACGCGGGGATCTCCTACGACCTCGTCGAGCAGGCCGCGGTCGGCTACTGCTACGGCGACTCCACCGCCGGGCAGCGCGCTCTCTACGAGATCGGTGTCACCGGGATTCCCGTGGTCAACGTCAACAACAACTGCGCCACCGGCTCGAGCGCGCTGTACCTCGCGAAGAGCTTCGTCGAGGGTGGCCTCGCCGACTGCGCGCTCGCGCTCGGCTTCGAGAAGATGGAGAAGGGCTCACTCGGCATCAAGTACATGGACCGTGCGATGCCGATGCAGTGGACGTTCGAGAAGATGAACGAGAAGCGCGGCTTCACGCAGGCGCCACCCGCGCCGCAGATGTTCGGCAACGCGGGGCGCGAGTACATGGAGCGCTACGGCGTGAAGGCCGAGTCGTTCGCCCGCATCGCGGAGAAGAACCACCGCCACTCGGCGAACAACCCGAACTCGCAGTTCCGCGACATCTACTCGCTCGACGACATCCTCGCCGCGAAGATGGTGCACGAGCCGCTGACCAAGCTGCAGTGCTGCCCGACGTCCGACGGCGGTGCCGCCGCGATCGTGGTGAGCGAGGACTTCGTGCGCGAGCACGGGCTCGAAGACCAGGCGGTCGAGATCATCGGCATGTCGATGCACACCGACTTCCCGTCGAGCTTCGAGTCGAACAGCGACATGAACTTCGTCGGCTTTGACATGAGCAAGGCAACGGCGCGCGACGTGTACGAGCAGTCGGGTCATGGCCCTGAAGAGGTCGACGTCATCGAGCTGCACGACTGCTTCTCGGCGAACGAGATGATCACCTACGACGCCCTCGGCCTCTGCGATGAGGGCGGCGCGGGAGAGCTGATCGACTCGGGTGCGGTGACCTACGGTGGCGACTGGGTGGTCAACCCCTCCGGCGGCCTGATCTCCAAGGGTCACCCCCTCGGTGCGACAGGTCTCGCGCAGTGCGCCGAGCTCAACTGGCAGCTCCGGGACATGGCCGCCGACCGCCAGGTCGACGACGCCAAGCTCGCACTGCAGCACAACCTCGGCCTTGGCGGCGCCTGCGTCGTCGCGATGTACGAGAAGGCCTCGCTCTAGGCCCTCCGGCGAATCGTGTGATCAGGCGCAGGTCGCGATGCCGCCGTCGACGGGGATGATCGCTCCCGTCACGTAGGCGGACGCCCGCGAGGCGAGGTAGATCGCGACGCCGGCCATGTCCTCGGGCCGGCCGATGCGCTTCATCGGTGCGCCGGCCGCGATCGAGTCACCGAAGCTCTCGAGCGTCGCCTTCATCATCTTGGACTCGAACGGTCCCGGCGCGATCGCGTTGACGGTCACCTTGGGCGCGAGACGCTTGGCCAGATGACGGGTGAGCTGGTGCACGGCCGCCTTCGCCGATGAGTACGCGTACGTCTCCATGATCGGCACGTGGATCCCGTCGATCGATCCGATGTTGATCACTCGCGCCGGGTCGTCGTCGGTCGACGCGGCCTCGAGCTGTGGCCGGAGAAACCGCGTGAGGTGGAACACACCCTTGACGTTCAGATCCAGCACGCGGTCCCACGCTGCATCGTCGTACTCATCAAGCGGCGCGCCCCACGTGGCTCCCGCGTTGTTGACGAGGATGTGCAGCTTCTCCTCGCGTCCGCGGATCTCGCTCGCGAGGCGCCGGCACTCCGACTCGGTCGAGAGGTCGGCCGGGATTCCGACGCACTCACCGAGCTCGGAGAGCGCGCGCTCGGTATCGGCGACGACGTCGGCCTTGCGGGACGAGACGTAGACCTTCGCTCCGGCGCGCACGTACGCCTCGGCGATCATCAGACCGATCCCGCGGGTGCCACCGGTGACCACCGCGACCTTTCCTCGGATCGAGAAGAGCTCCTGGAGGACGTCATCGGTCGGCATCGGTGCAGACTGCTCCACCTCGTGAAATCAAGGCAATTCTCGGGGCGTCCGCCGGTAGCGTGCGGCCGTGGACGAGGAGCGGCGTGGGTTCTTCACCGGGAACGCCGCCTACATCCTCTGGGGCCTGCTCACCCTCTACTGGCACGAGCTCACCGGCCTCGACGCGTTCGGGTTGATCGCCTGGCGCATCGTCTGGTCGGTCGTCGTCCTCGCCGTCCTTCTCACCTTCATGAAGCGCTGGTCCGACCTGCGCGGCGTCCTCACCCGACGCCGAATCGGGCCGATCACCGTCGCGGCGATCGCGTTGGCCACGAACTGGACGACGTACGTGTGGTGCGTGACCCACGGTCACGTCGTCGAGACCGCGCTCGGCTACTTCCTTGCGCCGATCGGACTCGTCCTCGTCGGAGTCGTGATGTTCCACGAGCAGCTCCGACGCGCGCAGATCGTCGCTCTCGTGCTCTGTGGCTTGGCGGTCATCGTGCTCGCCGTCGGTTACGGATCTCCGCCGTACTTCGCCCTGTTGATCGCGGTGTCGTGGACGATCTACGGCGTCTCGAAGAAGCGGGCGGCGCTTCCACCGCTCGAGGGGCTCGCCGCGGAGACGCTCGTCCTGGTACCACTCGCCGTCGTGGTGCTGCTCGTCATGCAGGCTGGTGGAAATGCGAGCCTCGAAGGCGCGACGACGGTCCAGCTCGTGCTCGTCCCGTTGACCGGACTCGTCACGACGGTGCCGTTGTTGCTGTTCGCCTCCTCGGCTCGACGGATCAAGCTCGCGATGCTCGGCTGGCTGCAGTACTGGGTACCGACGATCAACCTGGTGCTCGGTGTCGCGGTCTACGACGAGTCGATGCCCGCTTCGCGCATCGCCGGCTTCGCGCTCGTCTGGATCGCGCTCGCGCTCATCACCGTCGACGGGCTCCACGCATCTCGGACGACCCCGTCGCCACCCGTCGAGACCGAGCCGGTCCCGCTCGAGGGCTGATCTCGATCCGCGCACTTCGGGCCGGCTCCCGGAAGAACGCGACCTCATTGCCGGCGTCGGGGGACGCATGCCATGCCGGCACCGACGAACAGGCCCGCGAACACCACGGGAAGCCACGAGGAGCCACGTTGCGTCCGCAGTGCGGCGCCACCGGTCGCCGGTGGGCCAACGACACCGGGGACCCCGGGGCCACCGGCCACGAGACCGACGGTCCCGGGCGATGCAGGTGTGGTCGTAGCTCCCAGGACCGCCGCGCCCGTCGTGGTGGTCGTGATGTCGGGTGACGTCGTGGTCGTCGTGGCGGGATCAGTCGTGGTGGTGGAGCCGGCAACGGTCGTGGTCGTCGTCGCGGGCGCGGCCGACGTCGTCGTCGTCGCTGCAGCCGTGGTGCTGGTCGTCGTCACCGGCGCCGCGGTGGTGGTCGTCGTGGGGACAAGGTCGCAGGTCGGCTTGCTGAAGGTGTCCGTGTCCAGCGTCACGGCGGCACCCTCGGCGAGGACGCGGCCGTGGACGGTCACGCCGGAGGTCAGGGTGATCGAGTCGTGGGCAAGGACGCTCCCGACGATCGTCGAGTTCGTTCCGAGCGTGGCCGAGCTGCCGACCTGCCAGAAGACATTGCACTCCTGAGCGTTGTTGATCAACGTCACCGAGCTGCTCGCGCCGGTGATGAACGTCGTATCGGTCTGGAAGATGAACACCGAGCTCGGGTTGCCGCCGCCGTCGAGGATGAGTGGTCCATTCAACGTCAGCGGAGCCTTGGATGGCCCGGCATAGACCCCTCCGACCAGGGTCTGGTTGCCGAGCTCCGTCGCCGTCGTCGTGTCGACGGACCTCCCCGCGGCATCCCCGTAGGCGACGCCGAGGTCGACCTGAGCCTGGTGCGCGGCTGCGGTACCGGGCTCAGCGGTTCCCGGGGGAACGAGGACGGGTGATCCCGTGATCGTGTTGCCGGGCCATGCCCCGACGCTGCCGTCGAGCGTGGAGACGCCGGTGTTGTCCACCGTCGATCCTCCCAGCACCGCGAAGTCGGCCGCCGTCCCCAACGGCACCGTTGGCACGATGGCCGCGCTGGCGGGCAGGGCGAACCCGATCAAGACCGCGGCAGCAATCGTGAACGCGAGCACGGTCGCGGCCCACCTTCGGGCGGCTGCAACACGGGTGGTCATCAAGATTCTCGCCTCGTACGGAACCAGGCATCGCCACCAACAGCACCGCCGCCCCAGGGGCTCTCGCCGCTGCACGTGCGGTCTGATGACCAGGTCGGCCGAGTCGGTGCTTGACGGGGGCTAGGTCAGGCTCACCCAAGGTGGACCAGCACAGGGTGGGATGTCGGCACCCTGTTCTCGTTGTCGGCACGGCCGAGCAGGAGATGAGGGATATCTCGATCAAGCCCGGGCCTGCATCACGGTTGAGGCCCCTGGCCGAGCCTCGAGCCGCCTGCTAGACAACTGTGGAGGTGCAAACGGGCTAGGGAGGTACAAAATGAGAAAGCTTTTGGGTGTCATGAGCGCGCTCGCGCTGATGACCGGGATGCTGGTCGCCGGCGCGGCGCAAGCGGGTGCGTCATCGAGCTTCCGGGTGGTGTGGCCGGGGCAATCGATCCAGTCCGCGATCAACTCGGCCGGGCCGGGCGGGACCGTCGTCGTCCTCCGGGGCACGTATCACGAGCATCTGGTGATCACGCACGGCGTGAACCTGGTCGGGCTCGGGGCCACCCTCACGCCGCCGAGCGCGGAGCAGCCGACCGACCCCTGCTCGCCGGGTACGCCGGCCCAGGACGGCATCTGCATCGCGGGTGATTTCACGATGGACCAGAACACCGGTGCGGTCACGATCAACCAGTACGTGACGGGTGTGAGGATCTCCGGGCTGACGATCACCGGATTCCCCGGCTCCGGTGTCCAGCAGTTCGCCGGGAAGGGCACGACCTTCGTCGGCAACATCGCGAGGAACAATGGCCAGTACGGCATCGCCGCGTTCGACTCGACCGGGACCACCGAGCTGTTCAACACGGCGACAGGGAGCGCGGAGGCAGGCTTCTACATCGGCGACTCACCCCAGGCGAACGCCACATTGATCGGCAACACGTCGACCAACAACCTCTTCGGCTTCTTCGTGCGTGACGCCGAGCACGGCACCATCGCGGTGAACCGCGCGCAGGACAACTGCGTCGGGATCCTGTTCCTCGCTGACGCTCCGGGTCCGGACGGTGCGTTCAACGTCGTCGCGAACAGCATCAGCCACAACGACAAGGCGTGTCCGCCGTCCGAAGACGGCCCGCCGGCATCGGGAGTCGGGGTGTTCATCTTCGGCGCGCATGATGTGTCGCTCCACGCCAACTCGATTGTCGACAACCAGCCGAGCGGGCCGAGCGTGGCCAGCGGCGGGGTGGTCGTGGCCACCGGGATGGGCGGCACCGCGCCGCTGAACAACCGGGTCCAAGGCAACGTCATCCTGCGCAACTCCACGGACATCGTGTGGGACGGCACTGGGACGGGCAACGTGCTCTCGCCCAACGCGTGCCAGTCCAGCGACCCGAGTGGGCTCTGCCAGACCCACTAACCGCTCCGAACCAAGGGAGGGGAGGGTGCCTTCAGGTGCCCTCCCCTCCTGAGATCCGGACGATCGGGGACTGGCACGATGAGGACGTGAAGATCGAAGCGACGCGCGGCGACATCACTGCCGAGCGGGTCGACGCGATCGTCAATGCGGCAAACGGCGCGCTCAGGCGCGGCGCAGGAGTGTGCGGCGCCATCTTCGCGGCTGCGGGCCCCGACCTCGATGCTGCCTGTGCCGAGATAGGTGCCTGTGCGGTGGGCGACGCGGTCGCCACGCCCGGCTTCGCGCTCCCGGCGCGCTGGATCGTGCACACTGTCGGCCCCGTCTGGCACGGCGGTGACCGAGGAGAGCCTGCACTTCTCGCGTCGTGCTACCGGCGATCGATCGAAGTGGCCCGGAGCGTGGACGCGACCTCCATCGCGTTCCCCGCCATCTCGACGGGCATCTTCGGGTACCCA